>JAEEXW010000003.1 GCA_016287995.1 Bacteroidales bacterium | reverse complement strand
GAATTTGTTTTGTCGGCAAAGTAGACCTTCCTGTTTTTCTTCAACAAAAACTCAAAGCCAAAGAAGGCAACATTGTAGAAATGACACCTGACGCTTTTGTTTACCGTTTAAGACACGATGACCCTGAGGATTATCGAGCATTGTCAAAACCGTATGTTTATACCGAAGACGACGGTTTTATAATCGGCAAACACATTGGGGCGCAATATTACACTATTGGTCAGAGAAAAGGTCTTAATATTGGCGGACACAAAGAGCCGATTTACGTTTTGGCAACCGACATAGAAAACAACATAATCTATATCGGCATGGGCGACAATCACCCCGGACTTTTCCGTAAAGCGTTGTTTATCAGAAAAGACGAGATACATCTTGTCCGCCCCGACAAAGCGTTGAAACTTGGGGAAAGACGGCGTTACAAGGTTCGTATCCGTTATCGTCAGCCTTTGCAAAACGCTTTCCTCATTATGGAAGAAGAAGGTCTTTATATTCTTTTTGACGAGGCGCAAAAGAGCGTTACTCCTGGACAGTTTGCCGCATGGTACGAAGGGGCGGAACTTGTGGGCTCGGGACCGATTTTTAATTAATAATTGCAAAAAAATACTAAAAAAACTTGATTATTCACAATTAAGTAATATCTTTGCGCATTATAAAACTTTTTACTAAACTATTATGACGAAGCAATATTATAACACCATAGCATTAAGTATTTTGCTAATTGGTTTAACTTTAACGAGTTGCGGAGGTTCTGGCAACACCGCTCAAAACGGTACACAAAACAATAACACTGAGGAAGAAATCACTGTAAACGTTGATTTTGAGGCTTATGGGCTTACAAAAGATTTTTTGGCAAAATATGACACTTTGAAAATTGCCGACTTCGGAGATTTGATTCAGAGTTTTCCTTCTCCGGTAGAAGTATCGGCAATCATCAAGGACTCAAAAGTCAAATATGACCACAACTATCTGTTTAACACGCAGATAAGTCAAAATTTTGAGACCACTTACAAAAAATCATTAGGTTTGGGAGTCTATTGCGCCGACTTAGGTTACCTTAACGTTTACGACCAAACAGGCGACGTTTTGGAATACTTGGTAACAATTCGTAAACTTACCGACGACCTCAAACTCGGTCAGTTTTTTGATTTTGCCGCTTTGAAACGTATCGCAACCAACAACAACAATTTGGATTCGCTTCTGATTCTCAGTACTATGAGTTATTACAAAATGGATGCCTATTTGCGTAATAACGACCGTGCAAACGTTAGTGCGCTTATGGTTACGGGTGTTTGGACAGAATCACTTTATCTTGCCTCAAAAGTATATCTCGAAAAAGAAAACAAGCGTATGAGAGACCACATCGCAAGTCAAAAATATATTCTTGACGAGTTGATGGCAATTTTGATTCACTATATGGGCAATAATTTGAATTATGTAAAACTTGTTTCGGCTTTCAAAGAGTTGGCAAAGGCTTACGAGCCGGTAGTAATTGAGGTTATCGAGGGCGAGGACAAAACGGAAGAAATTGACGGACACTCTGTTACCACGCAAGGCTCTAATACTATCATAAACGTTTCTAATGAGCAGATGATTCAGATTTGCAAGGCTGTTGAAACTTTGAGAAAGAAAATTGCGGAGGCATTGTAAAAAAGACATGAAAAAAATTCTCTTTCTTCCGGTGTTTTTGCTGAGTGTTTGCAGCGCATTTGCACAAACGGAAGTCAAGCCTCAAAGTCAGGCGGTTTTTACAGAAGGTCGTGTTATTAACAAGGCTGATTGTGTTTCGTTTTGCTACCCGGGAACAAAGTTTTCGCTGAAATTTTCCGGCACCTCAGCCGAGGTAAAACTCAAAGCAAATGCCGGATATTACGTTTACAGCGTTGACGGCAGCGGTTACAAAAAGTTTTCGACTTATACTGCTGATTCTTCGGCGAAGGTTTTTACTTACAAATTAGCCGAAAATTTAAGCAGCGGCGAACATACCGTAAGTGTAATGCTTGTTTCGGAAGGTTTGTTTTGCAAGCCTGAATTTTATGGTTTTGTGCTTAGTAGCGGAGCAAAAGTCTTAAAATATGACACCAAAAAACGTGTTAAAATAGAATTTATCGGCAATTGCATAACTTGTGGTTACGGCAACGAAGCAAAAGGCAGGGACGACAAATTCAGCGATTCTACTTCAAACTTTGCAAAATCTTTTGCCGGCGTTACGATTCAAAACCTCAACGCCGTGTCAATGGTTGTAGCGCGTTCGGGCATAGGTATTTACAAGAATTACGGCGACAAAAAAAGCGGTTCAGAATATCCGATGCCGAGGGTTTACGAAAATGCTCTTATCAACGATACGGTAACAAAATGGGATTTTTCCAAATGGAAACCCGACGTTGTGGTTTTGGGTTTGGGAACAAATGATTTGAGCGAAAATAATTACGATTACGAAAAATTTGCTTTGGCGTACATCGCATTTGTCAAAAACATAAGGAAACATTATCCAAGTGCAAAAATCGTGCTTTTAAACTCGCCGATGCTGCATTATCAGCAGAGTCAGGATTTGCTTAACGTGATTACAAATTCCAAATCGGCAATGAACGTTTTGCAGGATACAAAAATTTACCGCTTTGATTTTCAGGAGTTGTCTGACGACCCGGCGGATTACGGTGCAGACTGGCACCCGTCAGCCAAAAAAGCCAGCGAAATGGCAAGGTATCTGAGTTACTTCATCAAAACGGACGTTCTTAAAAAGAAAGAAAAAGAGAAAAAATAAAAAAAAGCGGGTGAAAAAAATTTCACCCGCTTTTTTTTATCTGTGATGCGAACCGCCTGAGTTGGACGGAGACGAATGGTATGAACCGCTGTTTCCGCTTCTGCTGTTGCTTTGTCCGCCGCCTTGTTTGCTGGTGTTGTTGCCGCCGTTACGGGTATTGTTTCCGCTGTTGCTGCCACGGCTGCTGTTGTTGCCATGACTGTCGCGGCTGTTATAACTGTTTCGGTTGCCGTTGTTATTGTTATGACTGTTGTTATTATTATGATAGCCGTTGTTATTGCTGTTGTGATGGTAATCATTATGATGATAATCGTTGTGATGATAATCATTGTGATGATAATTATGATGATGCGGGTCAGGAGCAGCATAACGCGGTCTTGGCGTATGATAATAATACGGTCTGTGGTAATAATACGGTCTTGGCGTGTGATAATAATAATGTCCCGGCGTGTGATAATACCAAGAAGGCCGCGAAATATATGTATACGTATACGGACGGAAATGATACGTATACGGTCTGTAAGAATACGTATAATAATGATGATGAACGCAGTTGTAATGCCAACGGTCGTAAACCACCGGACGGTACCACGAATAATAAAGCGGATGCCAATATTCAGGCGTTACGGCAGCCGTTATAATGGCAGCCCCCGCCGCAACTGTAAACAAACCGTCAAAATAGACCGTCGTTCTTACTCTCGGACGGTGAAACCTCTTGATTCTGACCTCGTAAGAGTCATAAACCTCGTTTTCGACTTCATAAACGCGGCTGTTGTCGTACTCGTCTTCGTAGTCGTAATCGTAAGACGAACTGCTCTGAGCGTTAAGCGTGTTGACACCCAAAAGCAAAGCCGTTAATATAAATACAATTCTTTTCATAACTTTCAAAAATTTTTGCGTTTTTTTCAATAGTTGTTTTCAAAGCGCGAAACTGAATTTTTTATTTTAGACAGGTGCAGTCCTTTTCTTCAAATATTCTTTTTCGCTTTCGTTAAGATACGGACTCAAAGTCTCATACACCTTTTTATTGTAATCATTTAAAAAGTTGATTTGAGCCTCTGTCATAAGTTCTTTTTTAACGGGGCGCGTGTCAATATGACAAAGCGTCATAACCGAAAACTCCAAAAAGCCTTTTATATGACTTTCAACAACTTCGAGCATATTTTCGTGGCGTATTCCGTAACAATTTTCTTTATAAAAACCGGGTTCGTCGGTGATAATCATTCCGGGAAGAAAAGCGACGGCATTGTTTTTTGCTGCCGAAGTCGAAAAGGCGTGAGGTCCTTCATGGCAATTTAGGCAATAGCCTACGCCGTGTCCAGTGCCGTGTCCGAAATCCAAACCATATTGCCACAACGCTTGACGCGCCAAAACATCCAAGTGAGAGCCGGGTGTTCCGGCAGGAAATTTCTGTATGGCGATGTTAATATTTCCCATCAAAACCAAGGTATAATCACGTGCAAATTCTTCGGTGAATTTTCCCGTTGGAATGGTTCTCGTTACGTCCGTAGTGCCTAAAAGATACTGTCCGCCGGAATCTACAAGATAGACACCGTCTTTTTTTATTTCGAGATTGTCTTTTTCTGACGGCGCAAAATGTGGCATTGCTGCGTGCGGATTAAAAGCCGAAATACATTCAAAACTTTCAAAAAGAAAATTCTTTGACTTTTGACGTTCTTCCGAAAGCATTTTTGCGGCAGAAAGTTCCGTCATCTTAACGCCTTTCTCCAAATTTTTCTCAAACTTAAAGAAAAACCTCTCTAACGCCAAACCGTCTTCTATCATCGAAAGTCGCATATTTTGTAATTCCGTAGAATTTTTTACAGCCTTCATTAGTTGTATGGGCGAAGGTTTGTCGATTATTTTTTGCGTAAACGATGAATAAAGCCTTGAATTAACTGTTTTTGTATCAAGTAATAACGCGGCGTTTTCGGGTATTGTTTTATAAAAATCGTATACAGAGTCGTAACCGCAGATTTTTATGCCGAGATTTTTCAGATATTTTTTTGTGCTTTCGTTTAGACGGTTTTCGTGGATAAAAAGATAAGCGTCTTTTTCTTTTTCCACCGCCAGAAACGCACGGAAAACAGGACAGAAATCAATGTCTGAGGCTCTGAGGTTAAGACACCACGCAATGTCGTCAAGCCCGGAAGTAAGAAAATATGTCGCTCCGTTTTCCGTGATTTTTTCCCTTAATCTTGAAAGTTTTGACATGGAACTCTCGCCGCTGAATTTTTCTTCCAAAGAGAAAATTTCTGTAAGTTTTTTTTTAGGACGGTTTTTCCAGACTTTTTCGATGAGGTCAACGTCCAAAAAATTAATACCGCTGAGTTTGCGTTTCAACTCCGAATATTTGTGAGCCGTTATCAAACTTCCTGAAAATCCGATAGTTGAGCCGGGTTTTAAGTTTTCTTTCAAAAAAGCGGTATATGCGGAATCTTTTTTTAAGACAAAGCCGGAATTTTCTAATTCCTGCGCTCCTGAAAGAAAAAAACGGGAATCCGTCCAAAGTCCCGCAAAATTTTCCGTTACTATAACAACGGCATTGTCGCCCGTAAAGCCCGTCAGAGCCTTTACAAACATAAAATCCTGCGGAATGTATTCGCTGTTGTGGTCGTCGGTATTAAAAATCAAATATGCGCATATATGCCTTTTTTGCATTTCAACGCGCAGATTTTCAAGCATTTCTGTCATTTTTTTATAACAATTTTTTATGGTAAGTTTTGTCGGCTTCAAGAAAAGTATTTTTTACTTTCTCCTTAAAATACTTATTGAGCCTGATGTATGAAATAAAAAAATTCAAAAGGTAAACCAACCAAATAAGAATCAAGGTAATAATTCTCCAAGCCTGCTCCCCGGTATATCCGGCAAGAGGTATGATGCTGAAAATCAAGCATAAAAGAAATATTTCCGTAAATTCGTATTTGCCGTAGACTATAATTTGACCGAGTTTTTTGTCCACCCGGAGCGAACATTTTCTAACGCCGTTAAAGCGGTTGAAACCGTTCCAGATAAAACGGTAAAACGTTCCGGAAAATTCATACTCCATCTTGTGCCGCCAGCGTTTGTTCATATAAGCCTTTTCGAGGTCGGGCTTAACGCTGTCAAACAAGTGCATAGAAAAATCCTCCGGCGAGAGCCGTGAATATATTTCAAATTTTGACCGATAATGCAATAACGGAACAAACATTTGTCTAAAAATTAGTTACAAAAATAAAACTACTAAAAATATCTGCAAATATACAAAAGATTTTCTTTAAAAACTAATTTTCTTTATAACTTTTTCCAAAACTTCCGTTTACATTCTGTTTATCGGAAATCAAGCGGCGGCGGAATTCATATTCAGCGTGATAATATCGCATAATTTGTTTGTAAGAAAAAATTGCCTTCAATTCTTTATAAAAATTTTGTTTTGCAACTAATTCCTCATTGTCAAGAAGAAAACTCATATCTAATATAGAAGCGCATTGACTTTCTGTAAGAGAATCGATACCCGCCCTTTTTGGTGCAAAATTTTTACGGCGTTTTTCCCCGATTTGGTCTAAAATTTCGTCATATTTGTTGTAAATAGGCCAAAATTTTTGCGCTTCTTCCACTGTAAAATTCATTTCGGTAGTGATATACGCGATTTTTTCAGACTTAAACTGTCTTTTTCTCTGATCCCACGAAGGCTGCTGTTTACCGTCCTGAGAATACGAAATCAAAAACGGAACTAATAACAACAGCGTCAAAAAAAATTTCTTAATCATAATATTCATTGATAGTTATAGGTGAAGGATAATCATTCAAAATGTCCGTCAAATCCGCCTTGACATAAAAAGTCTCGTCCATAGAAGTGTAATACAACGCCGTTACGTCGCCGGATTTTTCCAACAAGTCAGAAGCGTATTGAATATAATAATCGGGAGCAGAGTTTTTGTTTTCATTTGAAGCCCCAGAGTTTATTAGCGGAAGGCAAAAAACTCCTGCGCACAAAACTGCCGCTGCCGAAAAACACAATCGTTTTAAAATGATATGACGTTTGCGTTTTTTCTGATTGTCTTCAAATTCAATGCGTTGAATTAACCTATCTGGCAGATTTTCAAAATAACCTTCTGGAATATCAAATTGTACCTTCATTGCAATATAATTGTTTTAGTAATTGTTTTGGTATTTTGACGTAAAAAAAAGGGCGAAGTTTAATTTAAAACTCCAATAATTTTTCAATTTTTTTAACAGCATGGTGATAAGAGGCCTTCAAAGCGCCGACAGAGGTGTTAAGCGCAATAGCCATATCGTCGTATTTCATTTCGTCAAAATATTTCATTTCAAAGACTTTCCTTTGTTTTTCAGGCAACTTGTCAACGGCATTATGAAGTTTTTGACGGATTTGTTCGCCACTTTGGGCATCGTCAATGCCGGAGGTAAAGAAATCCAACTTTAAATTGTCATCGTCAAGCGATACGGAAAGTTTTTTGCTGTTAGCCCGGATAAAAGAAAAAGCCTCGTTTGTGGCTATTTTATAAAGCCATGTATACAAATTGGACTCTTTCCTGAAATTCGCAAGTGAACGCCAAGCCTTCAAAAAGGTGTTTTGCAGAATATCGTCAGCCTCTTCGTGCGAGTTAACAACTGCGCGTATGCGCGAGTAAAGTTGCCTCGAAAACTGGCTTACGATTATCCTGAACGCCTTTTCTCTTGTTTTTTCGTTGCTGAAAAGTTCTATTATTTCTTCATCGGAAACAATCATATCCTTAAAAACTTATTTTCGTTTGCAAAAATATTTTTTTTAGTTGTCTTTGCCAAACGTTTTTTAGTTTTTTATGAAAAATTAATTTTCAGTTTTATTATCGTCGTAATTTGCTGAATTTTCGTTAATTAAAAAAAAAATGTAAAAAATGTGCAAAAAAAGTTTGCAGAACCCAAAAAAAGTATCTACCTTTGCACCGTCGAAACAGAAAAGGATGTCCGACAATTAAAAGTTTGGCGAGATAGCTCAGCTGGTTAGAGCGCATGATTCATAATCATGAGGTCCCCGGTTCAATCCCGGGTCTCGCTACAATATCTTTGTGGTTGAATCAATCGCAGAGATATTTTTTTTATTGATACCACGATGAATTTTATTCAATGGCTTACTATAATAACTTTTTGCGGACTCTACCTGCTGGTCTTTTTTAAATTCAAAACAAAAACGCCGGAAGGTATTTTGGGTCATTTATTATTTCTTGTTTTTTGCGCAGGGTGTGCGGGTTTTTTCGTTTGGATTTCAGCAATTCCCGAAGGTGCGTTGTGTACGTTGTTGTTTGTGGGATTGGGACTTGCACCGTTGGTGGTAAAATTTTTTAACATTATTGAAGATACTTCTGTCCTTACAAAAAAAGAGATAAAAAATAGGGTTACGGGGCAGATTTCAAGATTTTTGAAAGACGACTCCAATTTTTCCCGTCCAGTTTTTCTTGACTACGCGCAAATGCTTTTCCTAAAAACTCATTACAGCATTACTGATGAAAAAAAAATCAAAGAAGTAGAACCTTATTTTGAATACGATTTAAAAAAACTTCCGCAAACCGTTTATTCTCACGTGGTTGTAGAAAATGCGGAAATCACCGACATAAAATACGAAGGCGGTAAATGTAATGTTTCGGTAGATTTTTCGGCATATTTTGCTGCAAAATACAAGCAGACGGTTTTTCATTGCAAGGCTGTGGAAGTATGGAAATTTTCGCGCAAGGCAGGTACTTTGTCAAGCGTGCCTAACGGTTTCGGCGTTATCAGATGTCCGAAATGCGGTGGATTTTTAAGTTTTGAAGATTATGGACGTTGTCCGCGTTGCGGTACTAATCAAAACTATGAGGCCGGTCAATGGGTGGTTTCGGAAGTTAGACGGCCGTCAGAGTCAATCCGTCAGATTTTCCCAGAAAAAGCACTCGCCGAATACAATGACGAGACAAAGCAACCGCTACCGAGCATCGTCTCCGGACTATTAAAAAACAAAGAACACGATTTTTACAAAATTCAAAACTATAAGTTTATGAATTTCAGGGATTTTGAAAACCGTGTTGCTAAACCGTACTTTAAAAAAATTTACAAAAACTTTTCTGACAAAGAGTGGAACAAAACGCGGCATTTGATTTACGAAAACCTCTGGCAAAATATGAATTTGCAACTTCTTCAATACAAGGATTTGGGCTACAAACGCACTATTTCGGATTTGGAGGTAACGGAAACCGAAACCGTCAGTTACGAAAGAGATAATTTTTATCAAAGCCTTACGGTGAGGATTTTTGCCGAATGTTACGACTACGTAATTAATTATGAAGACGGCATCATCGGCGGTTCTAATAGAGAAAAAAGACATTTTTCACAATATTGGAAATTTGTTTCGGCGATCGGTTATTCGGGCAAATTCACCGCTCCCGAATGTTGCCCTAACTGTGGCAAAAAGGCCGAAGACGTTGACAATTCGGGACTTTGTCCTTATTGTATGACGAGGGTAAATGACGGAAGTTTTTCGTGGATTTTGTTCTCGGTAACCGAAGACAAAGATTATTGCGGATAAAAAAAAGAAAAAATGAAAAAGTTTTATTGCTATTTTGCGGCGTTTGCCGTTAACATTCTTTTGGTTTATGTTTGTTACCAAGTTTGTCGGATAGAATATTTGGCAGAAAATTGGGCGGTGTTTAAAGACGGAATTTCAAATCTCGGTTTTTTCCAGGCGTTAAAAGGTTCGCTTGTTTTTGACACCTCAGCCATTGTTTACTCGAATATTTTGTATATGGTTTTGATGCTTTTGCCTTTCAGATTCCGTGAAAAGTCGAGTTATCAGAAGGTGGCTAAAATCTTGTTCGTTTCGGTTAATGGCCTTGGAATTTTTATGAATCTTATTGATTCAGTGTATTTTGCATACACAAATCGTAGAACTACGTGTTCCGTGTTTTCTGAGTTTGGCAACGATACGGGAAAAATGGGCGGAGTGTTTTTTACAGAAATCCTTTCGCATTGGTATCTTGTAATTTTGGGTGCGGCAATGATTTTTCTGCTTTGGAAGTTTTACGTTAAACCCAAAGTAAATACCGAAATTTTTTCTAAAAAAGACAAAATTTTTTATTACAGTTTTTCAACACTGATTTTGGCTTTGATGATTCCGCTTTGTATCGGCGGAATGAGAGGCGGTTTTACGACGGCTGTCCGTCCCGTAACGTTAAGCAATGCAAATCAATACGTTAACCGTCCTGTGGAAGCCTCGCTGATTCTTAACACGCCGTTTTCTCTGATGAGAACAATCGGTAAGAAAACTTTTAAAGTGCCTAATTTTTATGACAAAGACGAGGTTGAAAAGATTTTTTCGCCGGTTCATCTTGCAAAAGATTCTGTTATAACAGACAAAAAAAACGTTGTGGTTTTTATTTTGGAAAGTTTTTCAAGAGAATTTTGCGGTTTTTATAACAAAACTGTGGACGGCGGTAAGTATCAGGGGTTTACACCGTTTTTGGATTCTTTGATGGAACATTCACTCACTTTTGAATATACTTTTGCAAACGGCAGAAAAAGTATTGACGGAATGCCGTCTTCATTGTCAAGTATTCCGTACTTTGTAGAGCCGTTTTTCTTAACGCCGTATTCGCTCAACAAGTTGTCAGGGTTAGCGCGGGAATTGAAAAACGAGGGTTATTATTCTGCGTTTTTTCACGGTGCACAAAACGGCAGCATGGGTTTTCAGGCTTTTGCGGCGGCAACTGGTTACGACGATTATTTCGGACGGGAAAATTTTGACGAAGACCCGCGTTTTGGCGGTGAAACAGAATTTGACGGTACATGGGCAATTTGGGACGAACCGTTTTTGCAGTATTATGCCGCAAAAATGAGTGAATTTTCAGAGCCGTTTTTGACTTCGGTTTTTACGGCAAGTTCGCACCATCCTTTTAATGTCCCCGAAAAATATAAAGACCGTTTCAAAGATACGGACGAAAATCCTCTGCATAAATGTATCTTGTATTCCGACAATGCTTTACGTAGATTTTTTGACGAAGCGAAAAAAACTGATTGGTACAAAAACACGATTTTTGTTTTTACTGCCGACCACACAAATCAGTTGGAAAAGGATTTTTCGTTGACGGATTTGGGTGCGTATTCGATAACGTTTTTCATTTATGACCCGTCAGAAAAAATAAAACCTGAGCGCAGAGAGTGCATTGCCCAGCAAATTGACATTATGCCGACAATATTGGGTGCAGTGGGTTACAACAAAAATTACGTTGCCTTTGGAATCGACCTTCTTACAACGCCGGACGAAAAAACTTGGGCTGTTAATTACAACAACGGGCTTTATCAATACGAGCAAAACGGTCTGATGATTCAAATGACGGAAGACGGCATTTTGAAATCTGTTTTTGATTTTAAGAACGATTCTTTGCTTTCCCGTAACTTGGTTAACGAGCGACCATTACAAGCAGATTCCATGCATAGGGTTTTAAAAGCGGTTGTTCAAAGTTATATGCAAAGAATGACCGAAGATAATTTGATTTTTTGAAAAAAAAGTATTTACTTTGCATTTTAAAAAAAATTAGAAAAAAATATGGCAGATTTTATAACCAAACGGTCGGAAGATTATTCAAAATGGTATACCGACCTTGTTACCAATGCTGATTTGGCGGAAAATTCCGCAGTCAGAGGCTGTATGGTAATCAAACCTTATGGCTATTCTATTTGGGAAAAAATGCACGACGAACTTGACAGACGTTTCAAAGAAACGGGACACAAAAACGCATATTTCCCGATTTTTATTCCGAAAAGTTTTTTTGCACGCGAGGCAGAGCATGTTAAAGGTTTTGCAAAAGAATGTGCGGTTGTAACACATTACAGATTAAAAAATTCCGCTGACGGCAAAGACATCGTCGTAGACGAAAATGCAAAGTTGGAGGAAGAGTTAATCGTTCGTCCGACTTCCGAAACCATCATTTGGAACACTTATAAAAACTGGATTCATTCTTATAGGGACTTGCCGATTCTTATCAATCAGTGGGCTAACGTTGTACGTTGGGAAATGCGTACGAGATTGTTTTTGCGCACGGCAGAGTTTCTCTGGCAAGAAGGACACACCGCTCATGCAACAAAAGAGGAAGCCTTGGAAGAGGCACGAAAAATGCTTGATGTTTATGCTGACTTTGCGGAAAACGTTCTTGCAATTCCTGTTTTGAAAGGTGTTAAAACTCCGACAGAAAGATTTGCGGGTGCGTTAGAGACATTCTGTATTGAGGCTATGATGCAAGACGGCAAAGCGTTGCAAGCGGGTACTTCGCACTTCTTGGGACAGAATTTTGCAAAGGCTTTTGATGTTAAATTCTTGAACAAAGAAGGCAAGCAGGAAATTGTTTGGGCAACATCATGGGGCGTTTCAACACGCTTGATGGGTGCTTTGATTATGACTCATTCTGACGATTCAGGATTGGTTTTGCCGCCGAAACTTGCTCCGTTGCACGTGGTTATTGTGCCGATTTTCAAGAAGGAAGAAGAGGCTAACCAAATTTACGAAAAACTTTTGCCGGTTATCAAAGCCTTGAAAGAGAAAGGTTTGGAAGTAAAATTTGACGGTGCAGACAATCAGAAACCGGGTTGGAAATTCCATCAATACGAACTTCAAGGCGTTCCCGTAAGACTTGCTATGGGTGCAAGGGATATGGCTAACAATACTGTGGAAGTTTTCAGACGCGACACTATGGAAAAACAGACCGTTTCGCTTGACGAGGTTACAGAATTGGTTATTAAATTGATGGACGATATTCAGAAAAACATCTATCAAAAAGCCTTGAAATACAGAGAAGAACATTCTTACAAAGTTGACACTTACGATGAGTTCAAA
Source organism: Bacteroidales bacterium (assembly GCA_016287995.1). GTDB lineage: Bacteria > Bacteroidota > Bacteroidia > Bacteroidales > UBA3824 > UBA3824. Next base: position 12,644 of record JAEEXW010000003.1, on the reverse strand, counting down.
GCGGCTTTGGACAAAGGCGGTTTTGTTTACGCACCTTGGGACGGCACGGCAGAGACCGAGGCAAGAATCAAGGAAGAAACAAAAGCCACAATCCGCTGCATTCCGCTTAACAACCCGCAGGAAGACGGCGTTGATATGCTCACCGGCAAACCGTCAAAACAAAGAGTGGTTTTTGCAAGAGCATATTAATATAATTTGAAAAAAAAATAAAAAAAACTTGTTTTTTTTTTATTTTTTTGTAAAAAAATTGTTATCTTGCAGCCGTAATTTTTAAGCAGAAACAACTCTTTATTTTTATATCCCTCTATTTTAAAAGGGAAACCGTTACGAAATCCTTCTGACGGTTTCCCTCTTTTTTTTCTATTCGTAAATTTTAAATTCAACTCGTCTGTTTTGGGCTTTGCCCTCTTCGGTAGTGTTGGGTGCAACGGGCTTTTCAGAACCGTAACCTATTGATTTTATGTTACTTTCTTTGCAACCGAGTGATATTAAGTATTTTTTTACGGCATCGGAGCGTTGCTGTGAAAGCACTTTGTTGTGCTGCAAAGAGCCGGCATTGTCGGTGTGTCCGGAGATTTCAAGTTTTACCTCCGGCTGCTCTTGAATGAACGCAGCAAGACGTTTTAATTCCGGGTAAGATTCGGGTTTCAAATCATATTTGTCGGTCTCAAAAAATATGTTTGAAAGTCGGATTGAAATTTTCCCTGACAAAATGTCTGTTACAGAATACATTATAATATTGTGTTCGATGTTTTTACCTTCTTTTAGTTTTTCGGTGTTGAGATTTCCTGAAACGGGGTAAAAACCTTCATATTCAACGTAGTAGCCGTAGTTTTTACCCGAAGGTAGTGTGATAAAATATTTCCCCGTTGAAGGGTCGCATTGTAGGTTGCCCAAAAGTTTGCCGGTTTCCAAATCTTCCCATTTGATTTTTGCTGCTAAAATGTTGCCTTTCTCGTCGGTAACTTTTCCGGTAACAGAGGCGATGATTTCAGGTCGCATTTGTTTCGGCAAATCTATTGAGCAAATATTTGCAGATGAGGTAGTTATCTTGCTAAAATAGGCTTTTGTGCCGTCGGTTGAAATCATGTAGTTGTAGTCATCTGAGGCGGTGTTGATTTCTTTGCCGAGATTTACCGGCTCTGACCACATTGTCCACGAGGTATCGGAAAGTCTTTCGCATTTAAAGACATCAAGTTTGCCCAAGCCGTAATGTCCGTCCGACGAAAAATACAGCGTTTTCATATCCGAGGCCAAAACGGGACTTCTTTCCGAAAAAGGTGTGTTGACTATTGCCCCGATGTTAACAGCCTCGCTCCAACTTCCGTCAGGTTGTTTTACGCAAACGTAGATGTCGGTGTTACCGTTAAATGCGCCATGAAAATTCTTTTCGTGCTGATGGTAATTTCCTATGTTGCCTTTTCTATCGGAGATAAAAAATATCGCGTTGCCGTCAGCGGTAAAAGATGCGTCGGCCTCCCAAGAAAAATCTGTGTTTAGGCTTTCCATTTTTTTTAGCGGAGTCCAGCCGCGCAAAGTTTTTTCAGTGTAATAAATGTTGGAGTCTTTGTAAATCAATAACATATTGCCGTCAGGCGAAACTGCCAAAGGTGCTTCGTTGCCTATTGGAGTGTTAAATTGCTGAAAAAGTTCTGATTGTTGCCATTTTCCGTTCTCAAATTTTGAAATAAAAATATCCTCCAAACCGGCATTGTCTTGTCTGCCGTAACCGCAAAAATACAGCGTCTTGCCGTCGGGCGTGATTACAGGCGCGTATTCCATAGCATCAGTGTTAACGGTTTTTGGAAAAGGCGTTGAAGTGTATTTCGTTGACGGAGAGTTGAGTATTGCGATTATTTTGTCAAAGTCTTTTCCCTTATTTGGAAATATTGGTTTGTAATCTTGCAAAACTTTTGCCGCCTCTTTAAAACGTCCCCATTCCAAAAACGGAGAAATCAACCGTTGAAGTGCTACAAAAGCCAACTCATTAGGCGCGGCTTTTTCGATATACTCCTTATAGTAAGGTGTGTATTCTTCTGTAAATTTCAGATGAAATTTTAATTTTTCGGCATATTCGGCGAGTTGTTTTTGATTTTTGTCGGCTTGCGTATAAAACGGATAGTCGGGATATTGCTGTTCAAAAGCGTTGATGCTTGAAATTTCACCTTCTTTATAAGCCTTGCGACAAATTTCTTTCCAAAGGATTTCGTATTTTTGTGCAGCGGCTTCGGCATGAGGCGATTCGGGATATTCTCTCGCAAAACTTTGGTAACTTCTGAAATCGGCGTGGTTTTCCAAATTTTTCCATTTAATTTCCGCTTCGTAGTTTTTTGCTTCTTTTATTTGCGGGTCTGCGCCTTCGTAGTTTTGGATAAATGCTGACAGAGCCTCCAATTGTTTTTCCTTTTTTATCAACTCCAATTCGCGTGAGGCAATCTGACACATTTTATTATATATGGTGTTTTGGTCGAAACCGTAAACAGAAAGGCAGATGTCTTTTGTCTTCTGATTAAGGCGGCTGAAACGGTCGTTAGCACCCCGGATTAGGCGGAATCCTTTTATGTTGCTGAATTTTGCATAGTTGCTGTCGCTAATAATGCAACCTTTGCCGTACATTGCTGCAACACTTTCTGTGCCTTTGTCAAGAGCCTTGTTAAATACTTTCAGGGCTTGTTCAAAATTACCTTTTTTAAGGTTGTCAAACCCTTGTTTTAGGGATTGTGAATAGGTGTTTGCGGAAAATAAAATTCCAAGAAGAAGTAACGTAATTTTTTTCATATTTTTTATAACGATTTTTAACGGCAAATTTACAAAAAACTTCAAAAAAACTTTGTTTTTTTCAAATATTTGTGCTATAATTGCAGACATTTTTTTTTATGTTTTATGCCGCAGTTTACGGAAATAGTTTCAGAGTTGGAAAGGGTTTTCCCGAAAAGGTTGCAGGAAGACTATGATAACGCCGGTGTTCAAGTATTCGCCGGAGAGGGAAATATTACGCAATGTCTTGTAACACTTGATGTTACGGAAGAAGTTGTTGATGAGGCAATACTTTCGGGGTGCAATTTGATTGTTGCACATCACCCCATAATTTTTGGTCGCGGACTAATGAATATTTCGCCCGAAACTTCTGTTGGAAGAATCGTTTTGAAGGCGGTAAAAAATTCCGTTTCCATATATTGTGCGCATACAAACGCCGATGCAATGCCCGTAGGAACGGTTGCTTTTATGTTTGAAAAACTTGGAATCAAAGAATTTTCGATGTTAAAACGCTTAAACACCGAGGATTTTGAATGTGGCGCGGGCGGAATAGGGGAGTTGCCTGAGGAAATGGCGGCTCTTGACTTTCTGAAAAATTTGAAAACTGTATTTAACTGTGGTGCAATACGTTATACTGAAATAATAAAACCAACGGTAAAAAAAATCGCAATTTGTCCGGGTTCAGGAAGTTTTCTCTTGAAAGAAGCCATAAGACAAAGAGCCGATGTTTTTTTATCGGGAGATTTCACCTATCATAAGTTTTTTGAGGCTGACAAGAAGATTTTAATTGCCGATTTGGGACATTTTGAGACGGAAATTGGCATAAAAAATATTTTTAAGTGTATACTTCAAAAAAAATTTACTAATTTTGCGGTGAAAATTTCAAGTATTAATACGAATCCTATAAAATATTTATAAAATAATGACAACATCTACTCAGCAGAAAGCGGATAATTCCGAGGTAAGTATCGAGGACAAACTCCGCGCATTGTATTCTTTGCAGTCAATTGACTCCAAAACGGACGAAATCCACCGTTTGTGCGGCGAACTTCCGTTGGAGGTTCAAGATTTGGAAGACGAATTGGTGGGACTTGAAACGAGAATCGCCAAAATCGAGACGGAAATTACCGCTTGTCAGAGCGAAATCGCCAAAAGAAAAAACGACATTGTGGCTGCAAAAGAGGCTATAAAAAAATATCAGACACAGCAGTTGCAGGTTCGTAACAACAGGGAATACGATTCCATTAGCAAGGAAATCGAGTTTCAGAATCTTGAAATTAACCTTTGCGAGAAAAAAATCAAAGAGGCTGAAACTCAGTTGACAACAAAAAAGAACCTTTTGAAAGATTCCAAAGATCGTCACGAAGACCGTCAGAAAGACTTGGTACGCAGCAAATCGGAATTGGAGTCTATTATAGCCGACACACAAAAAGACGAGCAGGTATTGAAAGCAAAACGCGGCAATTACGCTAAAAAAATCGAAGACCGTCTTCTTAAAGCATATACGAGAATACGTGGTGCTGCTAAAAATGGTTTGGCTATCGTTCCCGTACAAAGAGATGCTTGCGGCGGCTGTTTCAACAAAATACCGCCTCAGAGACAACTTGATGTGGCTTCTCACAAAAAAATCATTGTTTGCGAGTATTGCGGAAGAATTTTGATTGACGAGGCTTTGGCTAACGAGATTGCTGATAGTATGCAACAATAAAAAGTAACTTTTATGGAACCAGAAAACGGTAATTTGTTTGCGAAATATTCTTCGTTTGTAGACGATGACGAAGATTTTGAAGTCGGAGAGTTGGAGAATTTTGACATTGACAAGATTGCTCCTAAGCCCTCCGGCTTTCAAGATTTACCGTCTGAGGTGTCTATAGAAGAAGATTTGTTACAACAAGCAGAAATTTTGAAAACTAATTTTAATTTATAAAAACTATGAAGAGATTTTTGAAAAAACTTTTGATTATTTCAGCGTTGTTTATGCCGGTGACGTTTGCGGCTGTTTCTTGTTCAGAAGACGCTCCGAGTTATGCTTATTCTACGAAAGATCTTGAAGGCAAGTGGACTTGGAATACGGACAATTCTACGGGAGAGTTTGGCGGAACTTTTGATGTGAATATTTCAAAAGTTTCGGACACAAAAATCAAAATTAACAATTTCCACAATCAAAGTGCTTCAATGGAGGCTGAGATTTCGGGTACAACGATTACTTTTAGCGGCGACCTTAATTCGCAGTTTGAGGTTAAAAGCGGTACAGGTGTGATTTCTAATGGTTATCAGACCATAACTTTAAAGTACGAAATCTTTGATAAAGACGAAGAAGAATCGGAAACGGTGGAAGCAACCTTATCAGTAGGCGTTATTTCCAAAAAAGCGGTTGCTGAAAATTAAAAACATTCAAAATTGTTATAAGTTTTCATAATTTTTTAGTTTTAGCCGGGTGTTAAACTTTTTGTTAAGAGTTTACGTCCGGTTTTTTTATACGTGTTTTATGTATAAAAAATGAATACCGTTTAAGTGATTCTCTTAAACGGTATTCAATAAATATACAAAAAATATGAGTGATTATGCAATTCGGAATCAGTTTCTGAATACCAAACTTTCCGCTTCTACGGAAAACGAGTCTCCGTGTTTCTTAAAATTATCGGTTTTGGAAATGCCGTTAACAACAGCCATTGCCACTGCAACAATCAATGTCGCAAAAAATAAAAACGTTGTAGCCATAATAGTAAAGTTTTAAAGAGTTAGACTTAAATTGATTTATGTTTCTCGTTGCAAATGTATGAAGTTACAAAGTATATACCAAATTTTTTGTATAAATTTTCTGTTAAAATGAATTTATATACAATTAACATCTAATCGAAATTTTTCTTAAAAAAATATTTTGCGGCTTTGAAAAAAAGCATTAAATTTGCAATTAGGTAGTACGTATAAAAACTTATGCGATATGTTACAACTCAAAGCGGGATATTTTACAAGCGCAATAGAGACTCTCAAAGCAAACGGTTTCATGAAAGACAAAATGGAGCCGCTTTTGGAGCAATTGTCATATTTTGATTTAGAGACAAATATCAATATAACGGATGAGTCTTCGGACGCTGCCGTTGCCGTTTTGTACAATATTGTTTCAAGAGGTACTCCGGCGTATGCTTCGCAGTTTGTAGAGGATATTCTCTCTACTACTATCGGCAAGACGATGAAAAGAATTTCGTCGGAAGGCGAAATTTATAGGGAAATGCCAAAGCGCGAGGTTCAAGATTTGGTGTTCAAGGCTTTGCATATTATAGAGCCGAGGATTAAGGCAAAAAGAATCAAAAGCGCAGATCCTCGTTTGGAAATGATTTATGACTTTCTGACATACGGTGCGGTGTTTGCTGAGGGCGATTATATTTTTCAGTTTGCTGACATAGATTGTGATTTTCAGAGTGTTGTAAAAAAATCTAAAAAACTTCGTCGCGATATTGCGGCTTTGAAAACCAACCCGTCTTACGCTTTTTTAGACGAAAAATGCGATTTGAATTTTCATGCGCCATACGCCGAAAACACGGCTCAGACCTTGACTTACAAATTCAATATGGACGATTCCATGGTGGATACTACCGATTGGATTACCGAAGACGCTATTTCGGCTCTGCTCAATCCGTTAGGTATTGACGGCAGGGTGGTTATCAGAAAATCTGACATACTTTCGCACAAGACGGACGAACTTTCATTTTTTACGCAAAGTCCGTACTTTGATATTATCAAAGAGAATTATAATTCGCCGCTTTATACTACTGAGGACGGTATTGAGGCTTTGCAAATTGCGCTTACGCCTTTTGCAATCGCCAGAATACAAAAGGTTTTGTTGGAGGCGATTAATTCCGGTGCGTTGTCATTAGATGCTAAGAGTTGGAAAATTGGTGTTATAGAGCGTGATGTGCCTTGCGCTTTTTTGGCGGTTGAGGATTTGAAACAACATTTCAACAAGTTTTTCACGCTTGAAAATCTCGGCAGAGTATTCCCGAATGTTAAACTCGACATCTTCTTTTCCGACGAGTTTGCTTCAACGGAGTTGAACTTGCTTTATCAGGGCAGCAGAGAGAATATCACTGAGTTTGATTCTACCAAAGAATATGATTTGTTGATAGATATTTCGGTTTTGGCAAGAAGCGGTTTTGATGAAAAAATTGTGGATACCAAATCGAAAAAATACGCTTTGGTGCGCTCGGCAAAATTACCTATGGCCGAAACTAAACTTCTGTTCAATAATTATATACATTACGATATTAATCTTCCTTTGGGAGAAGACAATTTAGTTGACGAAGAGTCTTCTGAGGAGGACGATGAAACTTCGCCGGAGGAGGAAATAAGTTTTGAGCAGGAAGATGCTTTGAAATTTTTCTTGAAAAATCTGTTCGGCAAAAATAATTTTTTGAATTATCAGGCTCAGAGTATCGCTTATCTTCTTAACGGCGACAACGTGCTTCACGTTTCTCCGCCTGCTACGGGCAAAACTTTGATTGCGCTTTTTGCCGCATTGATGAAGCCCGGTTATAGTTTTATGCTCTCGCCGACGCTCGCCGTTATGGATATGCAGTTCAATATGTTGCGTGAACGGCGCATCGAAACTGACTATTACATCAACCCTGCGTTGCAAAATTCTTTTGATAGGGATATGGCGGTTGAAGAGGTTGTTAGTGGCAAAAGTATTGTAACTTTTTTGTCGCCGTCTTTGGTACATGACCCGTACATCAGGGATATTTTTAAGAGAATTGACTCTAAAAAAATACCCGTGTATTTCGTGATGGTGGACGAGGCTCAGAGAGTTTGTCTTCAAACTTTTGACTTCCGTTCTTATTATCAGGATATTAAGAATATAATTGCTGGAAATTTTTCTGACGAAAATATAAATATTTTGCGTACAGGTGCCTTTACGTGGACTAAGGAGGCTAATATTATCAACGAGATTTCACAAAAACTTCAAACCGAAAGAGTTGTGATTTCTAATGAGCCTGCTTCAAAAGTTAATCTCGTGGTTCATGACATTCAGATGAAAGGCGCGGGCAATACTGACGATTTAGACGCGTATGCACGTAAAGTAAAGCAGTCTGAGGCTGAAAGAATTATTTCAAATGCTAAAAATCCAACGGCTATAATCTTTTCTGAAAAGTGTCCGTTTGACGACAAAGACTACAAAATCAGCGGTTTGGAAACTGGTTATTATGGTGGCGACATTGTGGAGTTAGACCGTGATATTACAAGTTCTGAGGCGGTTTCGGGCATGAAGTCTTGCGAAAAATTCATTGACGGCGAGAAGAAAGTGCTTTCAGCGGCGCAGTCTGCCGGTACGGGAATACGGGTTAAAAATCTTACTAACGTAATTCATTTTGAACCTCCGATTTCGTTGGATTCTTTTTGCAGGATGAACGGCCGTGGAGCAAAGGACAAAACCGTTGTGGTGGATTTGTTCATCAATACTATGGACAAAGATTTTTCGGGGTTTGAAACCGTAAGAGATGCCTCAGGTAATATCAAAACCGCTGAAAATGTGATAATTACCGATTTCGATACGGTTAACAATCTTCAAAGGCTTCTCTCTCAGAATCCGGGTCCTGAAAAAGAAAAAGCCGTGATTAAGGAAATTCTTGACGGCGTTGTTTTCCCGAGATATTCTTTCCGTCAGACGATAATTGACGCAGTTTACAACGAGTTTAATTTGGAAATTCAGATTGACGCCGAGCCGAGTTTTAACCCTTATCAGTTGTACATTTATTCTTATGACAAGACCAAGAGTTTGGGCTTTATCAATTTTAAGACCGGCGAACTTAATATGCCTGAAATGAGTTACGATAAGGTAATTGCGGAAAAAATTCAGGCGTATGTCTTTGATTTGATAAAACTTAACACCGAAAATCCGCTCGCTTTTCTGTCCGTTATGGAAACTGAGAACGAGGCGGAAGAGGGCAACGGCATTCAGACCGCACTCGACTTAGTGGAAGAGGGCGGCAAAACTTCTGTTGTAATACCTTTTTATAACAACAGTTTTTTTGAGGCGGCTCAGTTTTTGAACGCGATTTTAAAAGCAGATGTTTCAACAACCGCTTTAAGGCGTTGTTACAATCAGAGCAGGAGTTATGAGGCTTTTGAAAAACTGTTGGCAAAATTGTATAATGTCCGCGTTAAAAATCTCGGTGAGGGAAAACGCAATGAGTTTAGATTGATTTATGACAAATTCCGCAACCGCAGGGATACAATCCGTGCAATTTCGAGGTTAAAAGAAATTGACCTTATTGACGATTATCTGATAAATTCTGCGAAAGAAGAAACGGAAGTCTTTATGACAAAGCACAATAAGGATTTTTACAGAATGAAACTCCTACCCGTTTTGCAGAGAAATCTTACGCGTGAAAAAGTGCTTTTGTATTTGTCGGACATTGACGAGGAAAAATATTTGTCGATAGAAAAATATGCCGGCGTTTTGATAGACTTTTTCTATGCCGAGGTTTATCCTCTTTACGAAAGAGCGGCAAAAGATTCAGGAAATTTCTTCAAAAGAGTGCTTCAAGAGCAGAAAGACGGTAGTTTCTCGGAAGAAGTGTTCGCTAAAAATCTTCAAAACTATTTTGTTTCGCGTTACAAATGCGGGTATTTGTTTGAGGACGAAGAGGAGGCTTTGCCGAAAGATGTTGACAATATTATTAAGGTGATTTCCAAGACGGACGGCAACATTAACGAACTTCTTAGTTTACAGTCTTCCGTTGATAGTCATGATATTTTGAAGCGTGGTTTTGCCGACAAAATACTTTACGGATATTGCCGTCTGTTTACCTTGCCTCAGTATGACGAGGAAGGCCGTTTTGAGGCTTATCAAACTATAAGTGAGGGGCTTAACAAGTTAAGACACACGGAAAACACCGAGCGGTTTGTAGAGGATTTCAATAAGTTGACAAAAAAAATCAGCGAAGAAAATTTTGATTTGAAAGACGAATCGGAATGTATTTTGTCTATGAAACTACAACTGAATTGGCTTAAAAAGTTCAATGCTACGGTCTTAAAAACTAACGGAGTTTTGTAGAAAAAAAATAAAAAAGAACCTTATAAAAAAACGATATACCGATATGAAAGAATTGATTAACAATGAGTTGTTGCAGTTGCAAAACGAACTTGAAAGTTTGAAGTCAGCCTCCGAGATGATTTCCGAGGCGGGTAAGGCCTCTGACGCGGTCATAGAGGAGGCAAAAACCATTCATAAGGAGTTTGCCGGTAATTTGGACAAACTGACTTCCCTTTATCAAAAATATATTGACCAAATTGGCACCGAAACCTCTCAAAAAGTAGGCTCGGTGGCTTCAACGGCGGAAAACTCTGTTAAAAACCTCGTGTCGGAGCAGTCGGCGCTGCTCAAAAGCAATGCCGAAGAGTCGTTGAAAAAAATCGAATTGGTAAAATCAACTTATTTGAACCAGACTGCCAAGACAGACCAACTCTTAAATTCTTATCTCGAACTTGCCCAAAGTACGACGGAATTGAAGAACAAAATCTCGGCAGTGGACTTTCCTGCGAGGTTAGAAAAACTTAACGCTTTGCTTTCTGAGGCTATTCAGGGACAGAAATTCAACAACACGGAATTGGAAAAAATTAATAAGGTTATTACTGATAATCAGGCTTTTAAACAATCACAAAAAAATTCCACTGCTATTTCTTCCTTGAAAGGTTTGCTTTGGACGGTAATTGTTTTGTTAATCGGTTTGATTGGTTTTTCGGTGTTTTTGTATTTGAAATTTAAATAAGTTTTATCATAGTTTATTTGTTTCGTTGCCGGAATTTCTGCTTTTTTTGTGGCGGAATTTTCGGCTTTTTTCTATTAAAAAAAATTTATTAAAGTTAATGTCAATTTTTTGTGATATTAAAAAAAATGTTTATCTTTGCAGCCGCTAAAAGTATACGCAATGAATAATAAAAAAATATAAAAATAAACGTTTAACAATGTCAAATAAAGGATTAATCAGAGTCCTCGCGGTTGCTTTGGCACTCGCGTGTTTGTTCCACCTCTCGTTTTCGGTGGTAACCTCTAATGTGAAATCCAAGGCTGCAAAATTTGCAGCGGGAGATCCTGATAAAGAGGCTAAATATTTGGACTCTATCGGTTCACAAAAGGTGTTTTTAGGGTACACTTACAAGGAATGTTTGGAAAACGAATTAAATTTCGGTCTTGACCTTAAAGGCGGTATGAACGTCATTTTGGAAGTTTCTGTTCCGGATGTCGTTAACGCTTTGTCGGAGCACAGCAAAGATTCTACTTTTCTTAAAGCGATGTCGCTTGCAAAAGAAAGACAGAAAAACTCTCAGGACGATTTCATTTCGCTTTTCGGAAAGGCTTACGAAGAGGTTGCACCCCATGGAAAACTCGCTTCTATTTTTTACGTTAATGAAAATTTGAAAAACAGGGTAACGTTCAACTCTACAAATGCCGACGTGCTTAAAGTTTTGAGGGAAGAGTCTGAGGCTGCTATTGCAAACTCGTTCAACGTTTTGCGTACCCGTATCGACAGATTTGGTGTAACACAGCCTAACATTCAGCCTTTGACTGGTCAGACGGGCAGAATTTTGGTGGAACTTCCGGGCGTAAAAGATCCTGAAAGGGTTAAAAACCTTCTTAAAGGAACAGCCAACCTCGAATTTTGGGAAACATACGATGTTACCGAAATTTGGTCTAACATCTCGGCTGCTAATGCAAAAGTTAAACAACTTATTGATGCAAAATATGATTTTGACAACAATGTTGAAAGTGTTGTTGCTGCAACGGATTCTGTAAGTTCGCTTATTTCAAATGCAGATTCTACTGGTTTGAGCCTTATTGACAATGCAGATTCTGCTTCTGCTCAAAATCAGTCTTACGAAATGTTTGCAAAAGAGAACCCGTTGTTTGCGGTTTTGCATCCTATACTTGACCAAAACAACAATCTTGTAGGCGGCGCGGCAGTAGGTTACGCTAATTATAAAGATACGGCTACGGTCAACAAATATTTGAATGCTCCGAAAGTTAAGACTTTGTTGCCCGACAATTTGAGACTTTATTGGTGTGTTAAACCTATGGATAGGGACGCTTCGCAATCTTTCTACGAACTTGTTGCTATTAAGTCTACTAACTTTGACGGTACTGCTCCTTTGAACGGTGATGCTATCACAAACGCACGTGAAGAGTTTGACGAGCGCAAAGGCGGCTCAGCGATGGTTTCTATGACAATGAGCGGCGAAGGTGCAAGAACTTGGGCAAGAATCACTAAGGCTAACATCGGTCGTCAGGTTGCAATCGTTCTTGACAACTACGTATATTCTTATCCGACCGTTCAGTCAGAAATTTCTGGCGGTAACTCTCAGATTACAGGTAACTTTTCTGTTACTGAGGCAAAAGACTTGGCTAACATCTTGAAATCAGGTAAACTTCCTGCTCCAGCAAAAGTTATTGAAGAGGAAATCGTAGGACCTTCTTTGGGACAGGCTACAATCAGTCAGGGTATGTGGTCGTTTGTAGGCGCATTCTTGATTGTGATTGTTTATATGATTTTCTATTACAGAATGGCGGGTGTTGCCTCGGCTATTGCTTTGGTTTGCAACGTGTTCTTCTTGTTCGGCGTTTTGGCTTCTTTGGGTGCTGTTTTAACACTTCCCGGTATTGCCGGTATCGTTCTTACGATGGGTATGGCAGTGGACGCTAACGTTATTATTTACGAACGTATCCGTGAGGAACTTCACAACAACAAGGGTTTGAAACTTGCTATTCAAGACGGTTACAAAAACTCTTATTCTGCAATTCTTGACGGTAACTGTACGACTTTGTTAACCGGTATTATCCTTTACATTTTCGGACACGGTCCTATTCAAGGTTTTGCTACTACGTTGGTAAT
>JAEEXW010000238.1 GCA_016287995.1 Bacteroidales bacterium | reverse complement strand
CCTATATTGTTTGATATAATATATGCAAATTCTTTTGCATCAGAAATATTCCAATTTTTAATAGTTTTTTTTAGGTCGTTTATTGATTTTTTTATATCTTTGTCGCCGAATAAGTCCCCAATTAGGTGAGGTTTACTTGATGATTGGCGATTATATAAGGGCGTGTAATCCCCTTGTGGTCGTTTATCGGAATGATAGGCGGTCGGGATTTGTTCAATCGTTATTGCAATAACGGATTTAAGCGGCACATCAGCCGCTTTTTTTATCCCTTGTAATCCATAGAGTTCGTGCCGTACAATTTTTGCGTCTTTATCGTCAAAAATTACATAACATTCTCCGTCAGTATGTCCGTAGTAATGCACACCGATAAAACCTACCGTATTAAGCGTTTTACTTGCTTTTTCAGGTGTTTTGAATATTTCAACAAAATAACGATAAATATCTTCTCCGTTCCAACTTTTTTTGATTTTGTTTGCTTGTGTCGGTGTTAAAACCGTGCTAATCATATCAAATTGTTGTTTATTCGGTGCTTTTTGCCACGGAAGATAATTTTTGCCGTCATAATCAGGAATTTCAACGTCGTAATGATGTCGTACACCAACCACTTTGATATGTTTCAACAAATAATTATAATCGTCTAAACGTTGTTTGTTGCTGTCAATCTCTTTTTTTGTAAATATAGACGGAGATGGAGTTTTGCTATTAACTAATGCTAAATTAGATATTTTAACATTAATTTCCTTAATAAGGCTTTCAATGTATTTTTTTACCTCTTTTTCTGTGCAGTCGTAAAGGTCGAAATGCGATGCAATATTCCCTGCTGTTAATGCAAGTTTATACTGCCTAATTTCGTCCCGTGTAGCACGTAAAGGTACGTTAGTTATCTGTCCGTATTTTATAAACGAACAATCAAATATTTCTTCTTTGAACCGAATGTTACGGTGATGAAGATTGCCGTATTTCCGTAAATCGTCTACGGCTACATATACGCCCCAACCGTACACTTGCGCACCCTCACCACTACCCATTTTGCGGTTATCGAAACCGAGTTTTTCACCCGTTACAGGGTCGGTAAATGTACCGTCAGTACGTAATAATAAATGCGGCGTGTTGTGATTAACCAACCGCCCTAATGAATTTTCTTTATATAATATCCCTTTCATTGCAGTATAAATAATTAAAGCCGTTGTAATGAAATATTACAACGTTTTACTGCAATTATTTTGGATATTCGGCACAAAGATATAATTTTTTTCTTTTAAAAAAAAATTATTTTTTTAAGTATTGATAAAATTCATATTTAGTCAAAAGCAGTTGTAATTCTTTCGTTAACAACGGCGAAACTTCTGTTTGTTGTTTTCTATCCCTAAATATGCTATATTTATATTTCAATTCTTTCAAAATATCATCATAATCGTTCCAAATATTAAACCAACAACTTGCTTCTCCGACCCAAATTGTAAAAGTAGGTTCAACATTATAATCATAATTAATACCTTTCAATAAGCCTTTATATTGCCATAACAAGTGGTTAGTATGAAATTCTATGCGCAAATAAGTATTAGGTTTTTCTGCATACGGAATAACTAATTGAACATAAATATCTCTTGCATTAATAGTTATTGTTTGTTTTTTCCCTTTATTATAATAATCTTCTAATTCTAAATCTTTTTTAAGACGTTTTACAAAGTTTTTCACGTCATCCAAAAAGGCTTGTGTGGCGGATTTAGATTCAGAATAATCATTTAAATAATCGTCCGTATCGTGGTCAGGGTAAAAAGGTTGTACAATACCTGAAAGACTATTATTATTGTTCAACAACTTTATTTCCTCTATCAGCAACGGACTAACCGCCTTTTCCAATTTGTCTTTATCTGAAAAAGGTATTTCGTTCCACGTTTGGGTTCGGTCGCCTAATTCTCGGACAATATAGTGGTCTTTTTTGATGTCTACGATTTGAAAAATTGTTTCTTCAAAACCTTTGTAATTGATAAGGTCGCCAATTTGGAAAATAAGGTCTTTAAAGTTTTGTTGAACCTCGCCTAAGCCTTTTTCTCCATATTTCAACGCCCTCAATCTCTGATAAAACACCTCTACAATACCCTCAATATCATCATTTTTGTAATCTTCGGGGATATGGCTGAGGATAAAGTTTCGTATGCCGTTTTTCTCAAAAGAATCGTCTTTAACAATACTTTCAAGTTGCTTATATAGGTTTTCGTAGAATGTTTGTTTTGTAGGTTCGGAAACGATAGAACCTAAATTATTAATTGTTTGATTGATATAGAAATTATCGTCAAAATCAAATAGATTTTGAGCGAAACAATCTATTACATAACATTTTTCATTGTTATAAACAACATTAGACGGTTTTAAGTCTGATATTACAAAACCATTTCTGTAATATGTTGTACTATTGGATTTTTTAAAGTTATCATCTAAAAAATATTTTTCAATTTGCTGTAATGTTGCAGGTTGACCTTTTATTGCTTTTTGTTTTAAGATTGTACAAAAATTATTATTTTCGTCCAATCCAAAACCTAATATTTCGTACTTGGTTTCAGGAAATAAAATATTATGGTTGGTTAATTCGTCAAAGAATTTTAATAAATCTTTGGGCTTAGAATTACCGTAATTGTCTTTTTCTGCAACTACGTTTTTTATCTTAAAAACATAATTTTCGTCTTTGGACAAATAGATTCGTGCCTCATTGCCTTTGCTATGATATGAACTTCCAAGTTGGCAAATATAATCTACTGCGCTATTATGCCAAACATTTCGATATTCTGCAAAGGCTTTAACTATTCTTGTTTCTCTTTCAAACTTGCTTGATACTCTCGCTCCGCTTGCTCGAAAAGACGTGCTTGTGCTTCGGCTTCCTCCCAAGATTTGAATGACACTTCGCCTGATTCTATCTGAGCCATTTTCTCCTCCAAATCTTTCTTGCGCCAATCGCTCATAACGTATGATTCCATCTTTGATTAATTTAGAAATTTTACATAATTCGTTGTACGCTTTTGCGTTCCAATCACTTGCAAATATAGCATTATTTAATGAAATACCAAAATAATATACGGGATTTTTTTTGTTATCGTCAAAATTTATTCCATCCAACTCCGTAACACTCCAATTATCAACACCTTTTAGTCCTTTTTCCTCCTCTACGATACCAACACGATAGCCTGCACGTGTTAATTTAGAGAGATATTCTTCTAAATAGTACCTACTAAATATCAACCCCAATTTAGTCGGCTTTACTTTTAGAATTTTACCTGCAATTTCTGCATCTTTTTCACATATACTACATAACTTTGATTGTTCATATTTGCTTGTCGCAAATATCAAAATTACGTCCTTGTATTTAGGTTTTTGTTTTAGTGAGTTATACTGCTTTACTATATTAGCAAATGTTTCTATGGTAATTTTCAACGGTGATTCTTCGTCAAGCAACTGCAATTCAAGTTTTTGAAGGGTGGTATCGTGTGCTTGCAACGAAACTAACCAATCGTATACTTTCAGAAAATCATCAGCACTATAAAAATCAAAAGTACTATACGTTTCTATTGCAGTTACATCAAGATTTTCTTTTATCCAATCTGCCAATGGGTCTAACCCGTACTTATTAATATCCAAAGATAAATGTAATTTTTTATTTATCAAATCTATTAATTTATCATCGTCAAAACTGATACCCATCGTATATTCCAAAGCACCACTGATATAGCAAAATACGTTCTTGGGTTGAAATTTTCCATCAATAGTGAAAGTATACTGTGAACTCTGCCAAGCAGGAGGATTATTAATTTCTTTGTAAAATCTCAATCTTGGATTGCTTTCAATAAATGTTTTTGCACCATTAATAGCGTTAATATCTGCTTCTAACGATTCCTTTAAACGAGTTATATTTACTTTATATTTATCTTTTGTTTCTTCGGGTAATGATTCTATCTTATTGAGCGTTAATTGTATTGTTGCAGCATTATAACAGCCGTTGTTACATAAATCTTCTATCGGTGTTTTAGGTTTACGAATATAAGTATCTTCTGACTTTTCAATCAAGGTATAATCAATACTTCCGTCTGATTGTAGAGTTTGCAAAGTGCGATATTTATAATTCAGAGGAAACGAATTATGTTCTATTGTGTCGAACAACTTTTTTTTATGTTCTAAATCCTTGCTCTTTAAAATACCATTGCCAAAGTCAGGGAAAATAAGTATATCTTCTTCCTTACCGGAAGAAAACCAATATTGCTGTATTAATTTATCGAATTGATTATTAGATATATCGGTGTTTCTATTTGCGGCTTTTTCTATACCCAATAATCCCTTTTTCGGGTCAAATTCTTTGCCCGATTCTCTTTCGTAATCATACAACACATTTGTTTTGTGTTTTTTATTGAAATCGTCAATAATTTGACGTGCTTCTTTGTCGCTGATTATACGGTTAATTTTAATAGCACCTGCAACGTACCAACCAATTAAATTGGCTTGTGATTTTACCTTATCTGCATTTGTTGCTTTGAGGTAATAACCGTTTTCAGGCATTTTTGTAGGTAAATCTTTATCGGGATTTTGTTGCGCTTCGGTATTATAGTCTATATCTGCGGATATTTCGCACTCAGTCCAAACAAACCTATCATCTCTCAAATCTTTATTCTTCCCTTTTCCGATTTGTCGCATTGTCGGCAAACTACCTGCGTGCCAACCCGCTCGCATAGAAAACAAACCAACAGCATTAGAGCCTGTTATCCCGACATTCCAATACTTTCGGTTTTCTCCAAATCTACGCTGTAATTTTGTTGTTTCTTCGATAAATATATAACGATACCCCTTTTTTGTTACTGCATCAACATCACTTTTGGACGGACTTTTTGAGCGTTTTTCAACTACATTCTTCCCGTCCATAAGATAATAAAAATTAGCGTCTAACTTTTTCAAAGTGTCAAAATCAGGCGCATCGGCATTGTACCAAACTCCGATTTTAACAGGTTCGGAGCGGTCTATAAAAAGTGGATATAGTTTACCACCGTCCAAACGCATAAGTTTGTAAACAATAATTGTTTTTTTAGGTGCTTTTTCGGTGCGAATACTACCTAAACCGTTTACTGAATAATCATCAAAGTTCTCGCCGTCAGACAAAATATTATTCAATGTGTCGCGTAATTTTCTCTCCATATTCTCTCAGTACATTACAATATTGTTCTGTTACTTCATCTCTTACCTTTAAAAAGTTGCCGCAGGCGTT
>JAEEXW010000237.1 GCA_016287995.1 Bacteroidales bacterium | reverse complement strand
ATCTTTCGGTATTTTTTGGTTGCACGGGTGGTCAGCATAGAAGCGTTTATTGTGCAGAGAGGATGGCGGAATTTTTGCGTAATAATTATCCGCAAATAAATGTTGAACTTTTTCACACCGAGCAGGACAAAAAATGAGATTTCATCCATTAAAATATTCACCTGACCAATTAAGAACGGTTTTTAACAATCCGTTTTATTATCAGCCTGATTCTCTGTGTATTAAAGCGCAAAAATTAGTAGTTGCGTATGTTGAACATTTTTTTAAGGATTTTTTGCCGGAGATTTCTTCGGGCAAAATGTTCGGTGTTTTAATCGTTGAAAAAGGCGGTGAATTAGGTTTTCTTGCGGCATATTCGGGACAGATTTGCGGAAAAGAAAACCACGCTTTTTTTGTGCCGGCGGTTTTTGACTATTTGGACGAAAACGGTTATTTCAAAACCGAAGAAAAGGAAATTACGAAAATTTCAGAAAAACTAAATTCTGTGGAATATTCTTCGCTTTTGGAGGAAATTTCCAGACAAAAATTTAATGCTGAAAAAGCCATTTCAGAATACAAAGCCTTTATGCAAAAGGAAAAGCAAAAACGTGATTTTCAGCGCAAAAGCCACTCAGCAGATTTGGAAAAACTCCAAAAAGAGAGTCAGTTTCAAAAGGCAGAATTAAAACGTATGAAAGAAAAATTTTCTAAGGAGTTAACCGCTTTGGAAAATAATCTTGACGTTTATGAAAATTTAAAAATCCTACGCAAACAAAAATCTGACGCGCTCCAAAATTGGTTGTTTTCAAAGTTTGAAATGCTGAATTTCAAAGGAGAAAAAAAGTCGCTTTTGGAAATTTTTCCGTCTTTACCGCCTGCCGGAGCGGGCGAATGTTGTGCGCCGAAACTTCTTCAACACGCATTTCTCAATGGTTATAACCCGCTGAAAATTGCGGAATTTTGGTACGGAAAATCCCCAAAAGGCGAAATCAGAAAACATTTGAATTTTTATCCCGCGTGCAATTCCAAATGCAAACCGATATTGAATTTTATGTTAGAGGGCTTGGTTTTGGAAAAAAATCCGCTCGAAAACCTTCCCGAAAAGCAAATCGAAATCATTTACGATGATGAATTTTTGAGCGTTGTTTTTAAGCCCGAAGGTATGCTCAGTTGTCCTGACAAGAAAAATCAAAGGTCGGTTTTGTCAGCAATGCGCGAAAAATTTCCCGACAAAACCGAATTAATGATTTGTCACCGTTTGGATTTGATGACTTCCGGACTGATGATTGTCGCAAAAAACAAGCAGATTTTTGTGGACATTCAGCGGCAGTTTTTTGAACACAAAATTAAGAAAACGTATTTTGCAATTTTGGAAGGCGAGGTTAAACAAAAACGCGGAAAAATATCTCTGCCACTAATCACAGATTTTTTTGACAGACCAAGACAAAAAGTTGATTTCCTGAGCGGAAAAGAGGCAGTTACGTTTTATGAAGTCATAAAAATAGAAAACGGTGAAACATGGATAAAATTTTTCCCCGAGACGGGACGGACACACCAATTAAGGGTTCATTCTGCTCATTGTCAAGGGCTTAATGCTCCGATAAAAGGCGACGAATTATATGGAAAAAAATCCGGCAGAAGAATGTATCTTCATGCCGGACAAATCGTTTTTACTCACCCTGTTACGGGTAAAAAACTATCATTTGAAAAGGAAAGCGGTTTTTAACCTGCCGCTCCTTCCTCCTCGAAATAAGAGTTGTCGTAAGTCTGTACACCATTTTCGTTGTAAGAAGTTGTTGTGGTTGTAGACGACGAAGTCTGCGTAAAAGTGGTTTGCGTAGCAGCCTCTGCAAGAGTTTTGGTTTTGCTCTTATCAACGCTGTTGATATGGTGCATAACTTTTGCGCCGAAGTAGAAAGCAACCATCATTTGGAACGCCGCCATAAATTCAGGGAACTCCTGCTCAAAACCTACGATTCTGGCATTCGCCAATTCGATTACAACGGTTATGAACAAAAGCGACATTGTTAAAACACCGCGGATTGTACCACGCGGCATGTTGAATGTTTCGCCGTCGCAAGGGTTGGGATTGTCAACCGTCCAGTCGCCAAAGGTGTATTTTCTGAACATTATCACGATGAAAACCACCGAAATTATCATCCAAACCATTACCGGCAGGTAAATACTGAAATAGTATTCCGTCATGTGTTCCTTGAAATACGGAACAATTTCCATGTATTGATCTTCCATGATTTTTTTTGAGATTTTTATGTTTATTACTCTAATTTAATTTCTTTAATCCTTGAACAAGAAATATCCTACAACAACTCCGAGTGCCGCTCCGACACCGATACCGAAAGTTGCGAGTCTTGCTCTGCGGCGGTATTTTTTTGCCATTTTTCCTGCTGTTATAACGTCCTCCCTTGAAGTTTTAAGTTCGGTAACGTAATAGTCGCGGTCGCTTTTGAGAATCGAAATCAGCGAATCCTGCTGATTGACAACCTCTTGAAGCGTATCACATTTTTGAGAAAGCAGTTCATTGGTTTCTTTTGAAATCCTATAAAGTCTGCCTGTCTCAATAACAGACCTCATTCTTGCGTCATTCATAACCCAAAGCGTGTCGTCGGTGGGTTTAAGTTCCAATTCCTGACCGGGTTTTACGCTTGTCAGAGTGATTTGCGCCGAAATGTCAGCAGCAGAAAAGACTGCCAAAACCAACACCAATATAAAACGTATTTTAATCATCTTTTTCATTGGCGTAATATAGTTTTTCAAATTCGCGTGAAATTTCGTCGGAACTCATTTCTCTGACCGCAGTATGAACCGCTTCTTCTTCGGCGGTTTTATTCTGGATCTGAGTTGTGAGATGATTAACTTGCGCCTTCAACTCATTGATTTCCTGCTCTTTTGCAGATACTTTTGCATCGTATTCCGTGCGGTGTTCTTCATCGTTTATCAGACCGTCTTTTGCCCTATTGATAATATCGTTAACGCTTTCGGGGCTGTTACGGTTGAAAAGTTTGTTTTTAATGAACATATACGGACAAGCAAGGGCTGCAACAAGAGCCGAAAGTGTCGATGATTTAAAGTGCAGATAACCCGCTTCGTAAAAAATACCTATCGCAATCAGCGCTACAAGTACTACAACGATAATTATTATCCACTTTTTCATATTGTAATTTTTTTAGTTAACGTCAATATATTTGCCGAATACCCAGCCTTCGATAGTTGTGCGGACTTTGTACCAGCCGTTTTTCTCGTCAACGATTGACACCATTTTGCCTTTTTCAAGGGGTTGAGCCACGAGTTGTCCTTCCGAATCGGGTGTGTACCTGATGTTAAGGGTTTTAGCGGCCACGCGACCTGTCTCAGGCATTTCGGCAGCACCGTTAGACTTACGGTCTGAGCCGAGAAGTTGTTCACGCAATCTATCAAGCGGAAATGCTGGACCCGGATCGGTTTTTCTGCCCGGAGAAATTTCTTCATGTCCGAGAATGTTTTTGATATTCGGGTAAGCCTCAATCAGTTCGGCACAAAGTTGACGTACAGTTTCGATTTGTTCTGCGGTGTATACGTGCCAATATTTTGCCGTAGACTGGTTTCTGTGAATAGCCTCTACTACATCGCTCGGATTGTAAGCCGCGCCAAACCACGAACGGTAAACGTTACCGCTTTTGGTCAAAGGTCCGGAATTAACGATTTCGATACCGATAGAGTATTTGTTGAAACCGTTTCTTCCGCCGTATGAACTTTCGCCGGCATGCCATGCTATTTCGTTAAACGGGATTAACTGAGTAATACTTCCGTCCCTGTCGATAAGTACATGGGCGGAGGCTTTTACCTTGGGATTTACCAAAGTGTTGAGTGATGACTGGTAAGGGCCTGCGGTATAGTGGATTACAATGGTGTCGGGATAATTCTTGTCGAACTCTCCGCTTGTCTTGGTACAATTTACCATTTTTCTGACATTGTCTCCGCTAACCAAATAATCCTTTATTTGTAACATTTTCGCGATATATTATTAATTTCCTGATAATCTATAATTTTTCTAAGCCTATTTTTTGAAAGATTCCACGAGGTTAGAACCTACGAGAAACTCTTCCACTACGTTAGGAGGACCTTCGTAACCGCACCTTTCTGTTTTAACGAGTACGGCAACTCTGTCTTCAAACGGGCTCAGCAAAACGCCCTGAACGATTTTTCCGACACATAAATTATATTCGTTTTCGGTGTAGGAATGAATTTTTTTCGTTCCGAGTTCCGGGCATTTTATAAAAATACTAGTTGACTTTACCACATCGAAACCAAAATCCTCATTTGTTTCCATTTTGTTTTCGATGGTAACCTTAAACTTTTTGTCCTTGTAAGAAAATTCGCTGCCTAAGAGTTTGATGTTTTTTTGTTGAATGATTTTGTATTCGCTGAGTTTGCCGGTGAAAGTGATTCCGTAATCCTTCCACATTTGTCTTACATTGCCTTTTTCGGGTTCGTCATCGGGCGACCAGGACCATACTTCCTTGTCGTTAATCATATTTTTGATGACGAATTTGAAGAAGTACTGACCTGCGGCCTCGTCAACGGGTTCTATAATATAAGCGAACAGACCGTTTTTTGACCAGCCGATAGGGTAAAATTTTTCGTACAAGTATTCGCTGCTTTGCGGACAGAATTTCAGTTCTGACGGGCAAGAATACGCTTCCATTACTTCTTCTGCGGCTACGGGTTCGGCTTCGGGGTCTTCTTTTAGTTCCTCTTGTTTTTGAATGACCTGTTCAGACGGGTTTTCCTGACCGTCATTTTGTTGGTTTTGAGTACCGGCAGAGACCTGATTTTGGTCGGATTCCGCGTTTTTAACGTTGGAATTGCCGGAGTTGTTGCAACCACAAAGGGCGAAAAACACAGCCAAAGTAGCCGTTAAACATTTGATATTCAAAAGTTTGTTCATTACTTACAAAATCGTTACATTTAGCAATTTTAGTCGAGGTTAAATTTAGAAATTTTTTTTCATATAAATCAAGGAAAATTGAATTTTTTTAAACAAAAAAAAGTTTTTTTTATTAAAATGTTATGAATCAAAGGAATACATAGAAAAATAATATTTTTTCAGATAAAAAATAAAAAAAAATTTGGAGGATTAAAAAATTCGTTTTACCTTTGCACCGCAATTCAGAGATGAAGACAGCACAATCGGGGTGTAGCGCAGTTGGTAGCGTGCTACGTTCGGGACGTAGAGGTCAAGAGTTCGAGTCTCTTCACTCCGACAAAAT
>JAEEXW010000236.1 GCA_016287995.1 Bacteroidales bacterium | reverse complement strand
ACCGGTCATTGAGTCAACAACGAAAAGAATTTCTGTCGGATTAGTTTCTTTTTTGATGTTTGAAATCTCGTTCATCATCTCCTCATCAACGGCAAGACGGCCGGCGGTATCGATGATAACAACGTCGTTTCCGTTAGCAACAGCCTGTTTGATAGCGGCTTTTGCGATTTTAACGGGATTTTTTTCACCGTCTTCGGTGTAGACAGGAACGTCGATTTGCTGAGCCAAAACTTTCAACTGTTCAATAGCAGCAGGACGGTAAACGTCGCCGGCAACCAAAAGAGGCTTTTTAGCGTTGTTTTTCTTAATGAAATTAGCGAATTTTCCCGAGAAAGTAGTTTTTCCCGAACCCTGCAAACCAGCAATCAAAATAATTGCGGGATTTGCTTTGAGATTAACCTGAGCCTCGTTAGTACCCATCAAAGTGATTAATTCGTCATGAACGAGTTTAATCATGAGTTGATTAGGTTTCAATTCGCCCTGAACCTTTGTTCCGAGTGCTTTATCCTTTACTTTATTTGTAAATTCCTTTACTATATTGTAGTTAACATCGGCATCAAGCAATGCCCTGCGAACCTCTTTCAAGGCATCTACGACGTTGATTTCGGTAAGAGTACCTTCGCCTTTGATTTTCTTAAAAGACTGTTCAAGTTTTTCGGTTAAACTTTCAAACATTTTTTATTACGCTTTTTTTTAAGATTATTTTTAATGCGCAAAATTATAAAAAAAAAATCACAAAAAAAAGTTTTTTTATTCATAAAAGTTTTTTTAACTTTGCCGCATATTGGAACAAGCAAACTAATTATTTTATAACATAAATATTTTAAAAACATGAACATTTCTAAAATTACCTATGCGGTTCTGACGGCTTTTGTGCTGCTGACCGTAGTTCCGTCTTGCAACAAGGACGACAACAAAGACGTTAACCCCGAAGTTAACCCTAACAAAACCTACACTTCTGAAAATGAAGAAGCGATTTCCAAAGCCAAAATTGCCGGCAAAGTTGCTCCCGAAAACATTCCTTGGAGCGAAACTTACAATTCTTTTATTGGTAAAGTCGGGAAATTTTCAAGTAAAATTTCTACGGCAATAGGTTGCGGACAAAGCGGAAACACAGCCGTTTCGCCGTTATCTGTTTTTATGGCGATGAGTATGGCCGCCGAATGTGCTAACGGCGAGACCCGCGACGAAATTCTTAACACGTTAGGAATCAGTTACGAAGAACTTAGCCAAAACATTCAGCAACTCTGCCGTGAGTGCAACCGTATTCTCGGCTATTATGACGAGGAAGACGAAAACAAAGCCAAAAACATGATTAAATGTGTTAATTCGCTTTGGATAAAAGACGGCGCAGAGGTAAAGGACGGCGGCATTAAAATCCTCACTACCAAGTATTACAGCGATGTGTTCAAGATGGATTTCTTGAACTCTGACGTTAACCAAATCGTTACTTCGTACATCAAAAACGAGACACGCGGATTTCTTGCTCCGAATTTAGAACTTACCCCCTCAACGCTCATTATGCTTATGAATGTGGTTTATTTGAAAGAAGTTTGGAACGATTCTGACGGGAATCTTGACTTTACGGACAAGAAATATGATTTTGTAAATTACGACAAATCAACGACTTCTACGAAACTTATGTTAGGCGAATATGTCAGCGGCAAAGCAGTTGTAAAAGAAAAATACCGTAAGTTTTATACAAGTACAAACAGCGGTTTGACTTTGACTTTTTACGTGCCTAACGACGGTTACACTATTGACGACATTTATAATGCCGGAATTTTGGACGATGAAACTCATTACGTTTATTCGGATTCTGAAAACCGTTATCATACACGTTGTCTTTTCCCTGAATTTACGGCAAATTATGACAGCGACATAAAAGATATAATTAAAAGTCTCGGAATTAAAAGTCTTTTCGGAGGCTGTAATTTTTCCAATTTGACAGATCAGGATGTCTTCTGCGGACAAATCCAACACGTTGCCAAACTTGAAGTTAAAAGAGAAGGCGTTGAAGGAGCAGCAGTTACGGCTGTGATGATGATGGAATCCGCCGGACCGGACATAGAAAAATTAAAAGACGTTTATGAAGATTTTATTGTTGATAAAAATTTCGTTTACGTTTTGAGCCGCTATGACGTGCCGCTTTTTACGGGCGTTGTTAAAAAAGCAGAATAAAATATTTGTAAGGGCTGCCAAAAAAACACGGCAGCCCTTCATTTTTTTTATAATTATTCTTCCCCTTTCAAAAATTTTTTCTATCTTTGCCTTAGAAAACCAATAAGAAGAAATATGTTAATATTCTATCAGTCAGAGTCTTCGGTGATTTATGCCGTGAAACTCAAAGAAACACTTTCAAACGATGATAACGAAAAACTTTTGTGGCTTTTCGGCAACGCCAACCGTTTGAATGACAGCAAGATAAGCGGCGTTTTCGTAGGTCCGCGCAAAGAGATGATTACTCCTTGGAGTACCAATGCAGTGGAAATCACTCAAAACATGGGTATTTCGGACGTTGAAAGAATCGAAAGATTTTTCCCCGTTGAAGACGGCAAAGAGCCTGTTTTCGACAAAATGCTCCAACGTGTGTACAACGGTCTTGACGAAAATGTTTTTGAAATTTCAAAACAACCCGACCCCGTTGTCTACATCGACGACATGAGGGCTTACAATCAGAAAGAAGGTCTTGCTCTCAGCGAGGAAGAAATCGTTTATCTCGAAAATTTGGGCAAACAACTCGGCAGAAAACTTACCGATAGTGAAGTTTTCGGTTTTTCGCAGGTTAATTCGGAACATTGTCGTCACAAAATTTTCGGCGGCACTTTTATAATAGATGGCAAGGAAAAAGAAAAATCACTTTTCCAACTCATAAAAGATACTTCGAGTGCTAATCCCCGTGGAATCGTTTCTGCTTACAAAGACAATGTAGCGTTTTTGGAAGGACATACGAGCGAGCAATTTGCGCCCGCAAATCCTGCTGAGCCGTCAGAATTTGAAATAAAAGACGTTGAAACTGTTCTGTCGATGAAAGCCGAAACTCATAATTTTCCGACTACGGTAGAACCTTTTAACGGTGCTGCAACTGGCTCCGGCGGCGAAATCCGCGACCGTATGGCAGGCGGAAAAGGTAGTTTCCCGATTGCAGGAACGGCGGTTTATATGACTTCGTATCCGAGACTGGAAGAAAATTCCGGCAACAAAGAGCCCCTTGCCGACCATCTTAACGGCAGAGAATGGGAACGCCGTATTGACGAACGCAAATGGCTTTATCAAACTCCCGTCGAAATTCTTATCAAGGCTTCTAACGGTGCAAGCGACTTCGGTAACAAATTCGGTCAACCTCTTATCAACGGTTCGCTTTTGACTTTCGAGCATTTTGAAGGCGGCGACAAATACGGTTTTGACAAAGTTATAATGCAGGCAGGCGGTGTTGGTTACGCTAACAAATTTGCTTGTCTAAAAAAGAAACCTCAGCCCGACCAACCCATTGTTGTTCTCGGCGGCGACAACTACCGAATCGGAATGGGCGGCGGTGCAGTTTCTTCCGTTGCAACCGGTCAATATAAAAACGATATTGAATTAAATGCTGTTCAGCGTTCAAATCCTGAAATGCAAAAACGTGTTTACAATGCGTTAAGAGGTATTTCAGAATTGGATTACAATCCGATAGTTTCGGTTCATGACCACGGTGCGGGCGGACATTTGAACTGCCTTTCAGAACTCGTTGAAGAAACCGGCGGTACAATCGAAATTAATAAACTTCCGATTGGCGACAAAACCCTTTCATCAAAAGAGATTATCGGAAACGAATCTCAGGAAAGAATGGGCTTGGTAATTGAGCCGAAATATGTTGACCTCTTGAAAAAGATTGCTGACAGAGAACGTGCCCCGATGTATGTTGTCGGCAAAACAACCGGCGATATGGTTTTCAAATTTGTTAACCCCGATAAAACTACCCCGATAAACCTCAAACTTGAAGACTTTTTCGGCAAGCCGCCCAAGACAATCATGCGCGACAAAACCGTTAAGAAAACTTACGGCGAAGTAAAATATTCTGACGATAAATTTGCTGATTATTTACCGGAAGTACTTCAAATAGAGGCTGTTGCATGTAAAGATTGGTTAACAAACAAAGTTGACCGTTCGGTTACGGGAAAAGTTGCACGTCAGCAGACCGTAGGACAGATTCAACTTCCGCTTGCAGATTTAGGCGCGGTAACAATTGACTACACCGGCAAACGCGGTATGGCAACGGCTTTGGGTCATGCACCTGTTGCGGCGTTAATTAATGCACCTGCGGGTTCAAGACTTGCGATTGCAGAATCGCTGACGAATATTGTTTTTGCTCCGTTAGACAAAGGTTTGGATTCTGTTTCGCTGAGTGCAAACTGGATGTGGCCCTGCAAAAACGAAGGCGAAGACGCAAGATTGTATTCGGCGGTTGAGGCGGCAAGTAAGTTTGCGATAGAACTCGGCATAAACATTCCTACCGGCAAGGATTCGCTGTCAATGACACAAAAATATCCTGACGGAAGCAAAGTTTTAGCCCCCGGAACAGTGATTATTACTTCGGCAGGTGCGGTCAGCGATGTTAAACAAATTGTTACACCCGACCTCAAACCCGTAGAAGGTTCAACGATTTTACACATCGACTTTTCAAAATGCGCATTAACGTTGGGTGCATCAAGTTTTGCTCAGGTGGTTAATTGTTTGGGCGATAGTTGTCCCGATGTTTTGGATTCGGCATATTTCAAAACAGCGTTCAACGCGGTTCAAGCACTTATCAATCACGGACTTATCTTGGCTGGACACGATGTTTCGGCAGGCGGTCTTATCACCACGCTTTTGGAAATGTGTTTCCCGACAATGTCAGGCGGCATGGAAATAGAGTTGACGGACGGTTACGACCTCTGCACAACACTTTTCAGCGAAAATCCGGGCGTTGTTTTACAGATTTCGCCTGAATGTCTTGACTTTGCAGTCAAAGTACTTGACAACGAAGGAATTGTCTACGACATTATCGGAAAAACTATTCCGAGTCGTAACCTCAAAATCTCGCATCAGGGCAAAATCAACAATCTTGACATTGATTCTTTGCGTGATACATGGTTTAAGACTTCTTACCTTTTGGACAGCATTCAGACAGAAAAATCTTGCGCTGAAAGCCGTTTCAACAATTACGACAAACAACCTTTGGAATTTAATTTTCCGAATGGTTTTACGGGCAAATTTACCCAGTACGGCATTGATCACTTGCG
>JAEEXW010000235.1 GCA_016287995.1 Bacteroidales bacterium | reverse complement strand
ATTGTTATTATGTTTGTTAGCAAATTGCTTAAACGTCTTTGCCCAACCTCAGGCAAAGAAAAAAGTCATTGCCGGACTTGAAAATGAACTAAAAAATACTTCCGGTGTAAACCGTATTTCAATTCTTTGCAACCTTAGCGGACTTTATGCGCCGTACAACAAGAACAAAGCGACAAAATATCTTTCCGAGGCAGAAAAAATTATCAAAAAAAACGGTACAAAAAAAGTAACCGACGAGATTTATTACTCGTTAGGCTCGGCTTATAAAGACATAAAACAAAATCAGAAAGCGTTAACACATTTTTCGTCTGCGCTGAAAAAAGCCAAAGCCGCAAAAAATAAAGAACTCACCCAAAAAATATATTACGCCTGTTACGAAATTTATAATCAAAACAAAGACTACAAAGCGTTGGAATATTACAAACTCTATGTCAACGCCTTGAAAGAAAGCGAATTAAAAAGCAAAGATAAGCAAATTGGTCAAATGGATTCGGCACTTAACGAGATGACCGTTTTCAACGATTCTTTGGAAAAAGTGTCTTTGGAAAAAGCGCAAGAAATAGAACTTCTCAATCAGACAAAAGATAGTCTTGACCGTCAAAATCAAGAGCAAGACGAAGACTTGAAACGCCGTCAGGCTGAAATTGACAACAACCGCGAAATGATTGACAAACAAAGAAATCTAATTTGGACGTTTGTTGTAATCGGTGTGATTTTTTTGATTTTGCTCACGGTAGTTTTTACGATGTTTAGAAAAATCAAGAAAATCAATTCGCGTTTGGAAACCCAAAAAGACGAAATCGAAACGCAAAAAAACTTGATTCAAATCAAAAACGAACAGATTACCGATTCGATAAACTACGCACGAAAAATTCAAGACTCAATACTTGTCCCCGAACAGAAAATAAAACGCTGGCTGCCGCAAATGTTTATTTATTATCAACCCAAAGACATTGTCAGCGGCGACTTTTATTGGTTTTCTAAATACGGCGACAAATACGTGATAACGGCAATTGACTGTACCGGACACGGTGTGCCGGGCGCGTTTTTATCAATGATTGGTAATACTTTGCTACATGAAATCGTCAATATAAAGCACGTTTTCAAACCCGACCAAATTCTTTCGATGCTTCACGACGGCATAACATTAGCCCTAAATCAAGAGGAGGATTCTTCTTCGGAAGACGGTATGGACATGAGCCTTTGCACCGTTGACGCAAAACTTCATAGGTTTCAGTTTGCGGGCGCAAAAAACAATCTTTATGTTGTCCAAGGCGACAAACTGAAAATCTTAAAAGCCAATTATTATTCTATCGGCGGCAAACCCTTGCGCCCTGATATGAAAGTTGAATTTACATGTTACGACTTTATGTACGATGACAATACGTCAATTTATATGTTTTCAGACGGTTATCTCGATCAGTACGGCGGCGAAAACGACGAAAAGTTCAACACGGCGCGTTTCAAGGAAATGATTCTCGCAAACAGAAAACTTCCGATGGAAGAGCAAAAAGAAATCCTCTCCAAAACCATGGACGAATGGAAAGGCGACCGTCAACAGATTGACGATTTTCTTGTTATGGGCGTAAAACTTTCCGACTTAGACTCATCGGAAAATTAAGCCGGCACAACAAATTTTTCGTATTTCACTTTTAGATAGAATGTTGAACCCTTTTGCGGTTCGGAATCGAGCCACATTTCGCCGCCCATCACATCAGCAAAGCCCTTGCTGATTGTAAGTCCCAAACCCACGCCACCGGAGGTCCTGCGCATAAAGTCCTTCTCCTTGTTGTTCTGCTCAAAAGGTTCAAAAATACTCTTCTGTCTCTCTTTCTGAATACCTTCGCCGGTATCCGTTACGGAAAAAATCAGATTTTCGTCTTCAAGAACGTATTTTATAGTGATTCCACCCGTATGCGTAAACCTGATTCCGTTGGTCACCAAAGCCTCAATAATACTCTTAACTTTCTGAGCATCAATTAGTACAATAGCGTCATCGCCTTCAAGCGTTTTTTCAACATTGATATAAAGGTCCTTGTTTTTTGCCTCAAAATCCCATTTGTGCTTAACGTTGTCAACAAGGAGGTTAAGATTGGTTCTCGTCTTAAAAACGCTGACCTGATTGTTTTCGATTTTCGCCAAATTTTTGATAGCGTCAACAATATAAACCAACTTCAAGGTGTGATTATAAATCTCATTAAAAAACGGTTTATGCTCTTCTTTAAGATAATCAGCACGTTTTTGCAAGAGTTCGCAGTTGCCCATAATGATGTTGGCGGGGGTACGAATTTCGTGTGAAATATTTTTCAAGAAGTTGGATTTGAGTTTTTCGCCAGCCTCGGCTCTTTCCTTTGCTTCAATAAGGTCTCGTTTGTAGTTTCGGTCTTTAACCTCCGAAATCATAAGAGGTGCAATATAGTCGGCAAGTTCTTGAACCGCACTTTTTGACCTGAAATCATACCCCTTAGGCGCATCACTAACACCTATCATACCAATAATATTTCCGTCCCTGTCAGTTACGGGCGTTACCAAGAGGGATCTGTGTCCCCCTGTATTGTATCCGACAGTCTGTTTGCCAGAAGCCATACATTTAAAAGACACCAAATCTTTCTTCAATTTTATTCTCTCATAACCATCCTCGTCAACAATTACAGGCATCGTATTGTCAAACCGCGCGAAACACACTATATCGCCCTTACGAGAAAAATAACCGACATAACCGAATTTACTCTGAGTGGTTTCAAGCACAAGTTCCAAGACAACTTTGTAAACGTCGGTTGAATGTCCCATAGCAAAAGCCTTTGAAATTTTACTCTTGACTTTCAAATCGTTGCGGATTTCCAACTCGGCTTTCAAATCGTTGAAAATTACCGCCGTATAGCCCTGACGGGGAGAATATGTGCTTACTTGGAAATATTTTTTAGCCGGTTTGTAATCAAAATTGCAACTTCTTGAACGTCCCGTTTTTGCTGTCAGGTTAACAGCATGAAAAACCCTCGAATCTATATCGGGCAAAACGTCCTCAAACCGTTTACCGAGAATCTCGTCCCTTTCCACGCTGAAAAACATCTCAAACATGGAGTTAACGTCTACAATTTCGTTTCCGACTACCTCGCCGCTTTCATCAAAGTTGACTTTCAAATACACAAAACCCGAAGACATATTTTCAAAAAGAAGTTTGAAATTTTTTTCCTCAATACTATCCGACTTTTGCGTAAGTTTTTTTACGGAAAAAAACAAATCGTCCAAAAACGCAGAAACTTTCAAACTTAACAAATCATTGTCTTCACGGATGTTAATATCGATATTTGTATTGTCCTTATTACAATTTTTTATATCCCTTACCGTATTTTCGTAAAGCGTAAAGGGCAATACATCAAAAATACTTTTATGAAGTATGTTTAACCGGTCTGTTTTCAAAAAACTGCAAGCAGCATCATTAGCCCGCAGAACCTCAAAAGTATTTCCGCAGACCAAAAATACACAATCCTCATGTGTGTCAAGAAGATAATCCACCAAGCCGCCTTCTTTTATCACTTTCTGCGAAGTTGTCAGAGGCGAAACAATACCATTCTCCTGCATCTGTTAAGTTTTTTTTATTAAAACCCGTCCAAAAATAAAAACTATTATTCAATAAAACAAAAATTTATTAATTTTTTTTTTATTTTTCTTTTGGAACGCTTATTGCTATTTGGAAAAAGAACACTTATTTTTATAATGTGAAATGATTAAGATATTTTCGATATGTCTTTTGACCGCAATGACGGTTTTATATTCCTGTCAGGGCGGGGCTCCGCAACCCAAAGAGGACGGACCCGCCGAGGGAAACATATATAACGACCTGACGCTCAGAAGGATTTATGAACTCAGGTGCGAAGAAAATTCAGCGGAACTGATAAAATTTTTCTCCGACAATCTGCCACAGTATCGTAAAGCGGCTGTTTTGGCGGTAGGCGCTATGCGCGACAGTATGGCAACTGTTGCCGCGGCCTCACTTCTTACCGATGAAGACGAAGAGGTAAGGGAAGCCGCTGTATTCGCTATTGGTCAAATAGGACACAAAGCCGGCGAAAAATACCTTTTGGAATATTTGAAAAAAGACAACGAGCCTATTGTTCAGGCGGCTATTCTTGAAGCGTTGGGCAAATGCGGCGGCGAAAAATCCTTGGAAGCAATAGAAAGAGTCCGCATTCTTCATAGCGACAACGATTTGGTTTTGGGCGAAATCAAAGGATTCTGCTTTTTGGCAAAACGCGGGATTTTTTCTATCAACGGCACACAAAAAGCCATCAACATACTTTGCGACAGTTCGTTACATGAAAAAATCAGAAAAGTGTCTTCGGAATATTTCGCGGTTTGCAACACGGATTTTTCGCTTTACACCGACGAGTTTATCAAAGTTTACAAATCAGTAGAATTTGTTCCGACAAAAGAAAACATCGCAAACGCTTTGGGCAAATGTCACAACGAAAGGGCGTTTAGTTTTCTTAAAAACATAATAGAAGACGAAAAAACTGATTATAGGGTAACACTCAGTGCAATAAAAGCCCTCGAAAACTATCCATACATCGATTGCAAAGACTTGATTTTGAAACAGTTAAATTCTTTTGATGAGAAAATTTCGACATACGCGGCATGTTATCTCTTAAACAAAGGCATCAAAGCCGACAGCAGCCTTTATCTCGAACTTTCAAGAGACGTAGCAGGTTGGCAAACCCGCGCATACCTTTTGGCAACGGCTTTGAAATATTCGTCGTTCAAGAAAAACATAGCAAAAAGCATTCAGTCGGGTTTTGAAGCCTCGCAAAGCATTTACGAAAAAGCTGCACTTTTAAGAAGTCTTGAAACGGATATTTCAAGTTACGGTTTTGTTGAAAATCAGACGTTTTATTCTGACAACCAGTTGCTTATGGTAGAAGGTCTTAAAACGATTATCAATATGTACGAGAATCCCGAATTTGAAAAATACGCCAAGTTTCAAAAACTTATGACGGGCGAAAACGTAACGGAAGACTTCGCGATGATATTCAAAAAAGCTGTTCAAAACGGCAATTCGCAAATGGTGGCACTCGCTGCCGCAACAATAGCCGCTCATGAGGAAATTGCAAGCAGTTATATGAACACGTACTTCTTGAATCAGGCTCTCAGCAACTGCATTTTACCTCAAGATGCCGACACGTATGTCGTTTTGTTGGACGCAATTAAAAAAGTTACGGGACAAATCATCAAACCAGTCAACAGCCCTATCACCGGCGTTCTTG
>JAEEXW010000234.1 GCA_016287995.1 Bacteroidales bacterium | reverse complement strand
GACTGATAGAGAACGCCCATGGTAGAAACCACGATTTCTTTTGCGGCAACACCCGTAAAAATAGAAATGCCGAGCCGCCAGTCAAAACCCAAAGGCTTCAAAACGGGTTCTATCATTTTTCCCATTCTGCCGATATAACTGTTTTCCTGACGGGTATATTCATCTACTTCTTTATCCGGACGCGGGAAATAGCCTAACGCCCAGATAATTATCGATGCGATAAGAATTACGCCACCCATCTTTTTGAGATATTGTGCCGCTTTTTCCCACATGTGTTTCAATACGCTTTTTAAAGTCGGTATTCTGTAAGGCGGAAGTTCCATAACAAAAGGCGCGTCCTGACTCTTAAAGGCTGTCTTACGCAGCAGAATTGCCGTAAAAGCAGCCGTCAAAATTCCGAGAGCATAAACCGAGGTTGTTATAAGAGCCTGATTTGTAGCAAAAAACGCCGCCGTCATAACCGTATAAAGCGGCAGCCGCGCCGAACAACTCATATAAGGACAAATCATCATCGTCAAAAGCCTGTCGCTGCGGTTTTCGAGCGTTCTTGTCGCCATGATAGCCGGAACGTTGCAACCGAAACCCATTATCAACGGAATAAACGATTTGCCGTGAAGCCCTATTTTGTGCATTATTTTGTCCGTTATAAAAGCAACTCTCGCCATATAGCCGGAATCTTCCATCAGCGAAATAAACATAAAGAGAATCACGATGTTAGGTAAGAAAACAATCACTCCTCCTACCCCGCCGATAATGCCGTCAATGATTAAATCTTTTAACATTCCCTCAGGCATTTTTTCGCCGACAAAGCCGCCGAGCCATTCCACAAACGCCTCTATCCAGTCCATAGGATACTGTCCGAGAATAAATGTCGCCTCAAACATCAAGAAAATCACCGCCAAAAACACCGGGAATCCCCAAATCCGGTGCGTTACAACATAATCAATTTTATCGGTTTTTTTCCGCGTATTAATGCCGCCGCTCTTGAAAGTCTCCTTCAACGCGCCGCCTATAAAACCGTAACGGCGGTCTGTAATAACGCTTTCAGTGTCAGCATCGTAAATGTTTTCAAGTTTTTTGATTTCTTCTTTTGCCTGCTCTATAATGCAGGAAGGATTGTCAACGTGGGTAACGTTTTGTTTCTGATGCTCATGTCGGATGTTAACGGTGTTCTGACTGACAAACTTTTCGATTTCAGCGTCTTTTTCCAACAGTTTCAACGCCATAAAACGCGACGGCAGGGTGTGCAGAATTTCGTTGTCGTTGTGAAGGTAAATTTTGTCCTGAATTCTTCTGACGGCGTGTTCTATTTCGTCGCCGTAATTGATGTGTATATGTCTGTAAGTCGGGGACTTATCTTCAAACATACGGATAATTCTGTCGAAAAGCACTCCGAAACCCTTTCCCTTGTTGCTGACAACGGGGATAAAAGGTATGCCGAGCATTTTTTCGAGCGAAACATAATCCAATTTGTCGCCTTTGGCTTCAAGTTCGTCATACATGTTAAGAGCCGCAACAACTCTGACGTCCATATCAATTAACTGCGTGGTCAAAAACATGTTCCGTTCGAGATTCGAAGCGTCAAGCATATTTATAACTATGTCAGGGTGCTGCTCAGTTATGAATTTTCTTACGTAAATCTCTTCCGCCGAATATGCCGTCAAAGAATACGTTCCGGGCAAATCCGTGATGTTAAAAGTATAATCTTTGTAGACAAATTTTGCAGTTTTTGCATCAACTGTTACTCCGCTATAATTTCCGACTCTCTCCTTACTACCCGAAGCATAATTATAAAAAGTGGTTTTTCCACAGTTAGGATTGCCGACAAGGGCAACATTGATGATGTTACCATGGTCTTTGAGTTCCCGTTTTATAACCTCATCAAGAGTGAGATTGGTATTTTTATCTTCCAAAGCGGCTTTGGAAATATGTTCCATAGTAACGACTTCTATCATTTTTGCCTCGCTTTTTCTGAGGGAGACATGATAGCCCATGATTTCATATTCCACGGGGTCGTTAAAAGGTGCCTGCTTTACGACATGGACTCTTTTGCCTTTTATAAAGCCCATTTCCATAATTCTTTTGCGGAACGTTCCTCTGCCTATGATTTTGGTTATTATTGCAACGCCGCCTATTTCGACTTCGCTAAGATTCATTTTCTTTTTAGAGATTATATTCCGACAAAGATAGCCGTTTAGTTTTTACAAAACAATACCCTCTTTTAGGTATTTCCAGTATGCAAAATACCTAAAATCGGGTATAAAATAACAATCTATATGAAAAAAAACAAGAACACTATCCTTTGAGACCGCCGGTTATAGCGATAACCTCACCCGTGATGTAAGCGGCTTCGTCAGATGCCAAAAACGCTACAAGCGAGGCAACCTCTTCGGGTTCGCCGAAACGTCCCAAGGCAATGCCTTTTTTAAGTTCTTCCTCATTGAGTGCGCCTGTCATGTCGGTTTTGATAAAACCCGGAGCAACGGCGTTGACGGTGATGTTTTTGCCGCCGACTTCTTTTGAAAGGGCTTTTGTAGCCGCGATAATCGCGCCTTTTGCAGCCGAGTAGTTGCACTGACCGGGAAGTCCGATTATGCCCGAAACCGATGCCATGTTGATAACGCGGCCGTGTTTTTTGCGCACCATCTTTTTGATGACCGTTCTCGTAACGTTGAAAAATCCGTCCAAAGACGTGCTTAAAACCTTGTGCCATGCCTCAGGCTCCATCATCGGCAAAAGTGAATCCGCCGTAACGCCGGCATTGTTTACCAAAACGTCAATGTAAGCGTCTTTGTTGTCGTTTTGCCATTTTTCGATAGCGGCTGTGGTTTCTTCGAGGTTTGCGACATCAAACTTAATGATTTCGCCTTCTTCGCCCGCTTCTTTGGTAAGAGCCTTGGTTTCAACGGCTTTTGCCTCGTTGGAAACGTAATTGATTAAAACGTGGTATCCTAAGGAGGCGAGTTTTACGCAAACCGCACGGCCTATGCCGCGGCTGCCTCCGGTTACTAATGCATATTTCATATTCTATAACTTTTGTCTAATATAAATATAAATCTTCTTCCTTCGTGTTAAGGTATTTTCTTACAGTCATAAACGTTGAAAACAACGTTATAACAATTCCTGCGACAGCCATCGTTATCAGTGTCGGATAAAAAGCCGAAATCATAAAAACGCCCTGCAAAATATTCTCCAAGAATCTGATTGTCAGCGTCAAGCCCACAACAGAAATAAACACCGCAAACAAAGACTGAACAAAAGCGTTTTTCAAGTACGGCTGCGAGATTTTCCAGTTTGTCGCGCCGATCAACTTTGCCGTCCTGATGTCGAACCTGTTGCCCGAAAGTTTCAGACGGGCGGTGTTGTTAATCAGAATGACAGTAATTATAAGCAGAACGAGGGTCAAGACCAAGACTATCGAAGCGACTTTTGAAATCACCGTCGTGGCGTTTCTCCAAACGTCTTTCGGATAATAAACCTCGTCAACGGTAACGTTTTTTTTCAGAAGTTTTTCCACTGCCTTGATACTGTCCATGTTGGTGTATTCGTCGGCAAGCCTGACTTCAATTTGTGAAAAAAGCGGGTTTTTGCCGTCAAGAATCTCGCAAAAATCCTCGCCGAGTTCTTTTTTGAGTTCTTCCGCCGCCGCGTCTTTTGAGATGTACTTGGTTTCGCGGACAAAATCCATTGCGTCAAGAGTTTTTCTGAAACCTTCCGTTTCCGCCAAAGAGCGTTTGTCGTTGAGGGTTATTGTCATTTTGATATTTGAACGGAACATGTCGGTAATGTGCTGCGTGTTAAAAAGCAACATCAAAAACAGCCCCGCCATATACAAAACAAGCGAAATACAGAGCGTACTTGTGCCGTACGCCATTATCAGTTTCCGCTTAAAGTTGCTGTTGTTTTTCAACTGTTTATTTTCATTCGATTCCATTTTTCATTTTTTCTTTTTTTTGCTATACTAAAAAGAGAAACCTATTCTCAACATCACATTACTCAAAAACGATTCCGTTCCGTCCAAATCTTCGCCGGAACGGTCAAGAAAACCTCTCTGAACTTTTACACCGAGATAAAATTTCGCAAGTCTGATTCCCGCTTCGGCATTTACGCCATAATCGTGAAAAAGTTCGTCCGGCAAGTATTCCAACATATAAAACGCACCGACAAAGGCTTCAAGGCTTACTCCGAAATCCACTTTTACACCAGTGTTAAGAGGTGTAACGTAGACGGCGTGTCTTTGGTCGTCAAAATTAATTTCTTTCAATTGATTTTGGACATTTCCATTTCTGTCAAAATACGTTTTGCCGAGATTGCTGCACGCTCCGAAATCAAATTTGTAATAAAGCGGCGTGCGTGCAATCTGTTTCATCATTCCGAACTCAATGTTGTAGCCTAACGAGCGGTCTACATCATAATTTTTGTAATCACCGTCAAGTTGAAGTCCCGAAAAATTTCCGCCAAAATTCATAAACCAAA
Source organism: Bacteroidales bacterium (assembly GCA_016287995.1). Taxonomy (GTDB): domain Bacteria; phylum Bacteroidota; class Bacteroidia; order Bacteroidales; family UBA3824; genus UBA3824. Next base: position 787 of record JAEEXW010000234.1, on the reverse strand, counting down.
ACTTATCGCCGCCCTGACGCGTGTGTATTGAGGAGACGATTTGTTTAGAGGTTATATGCGAATTGGAAGTTGTGGAAATAATCTGCGCGGAAAGGCTACCCGAAAGCAGAATACCACATATAATTAAAAATACCGTCCGCATAAAAGTTACTTTTTAAAGATTGAAAACTTCGGGATTTCCTCAGCATTAACGGGGACTAATTCAGACTGTCCCTGTCCCGAAAATTTTAACAATTCCAAATCATCATGTTCTATTTCCTTGAAAGATTTGTACACGGCAGGAAAGCCTGTTACTTCAAGTTCGTATCTTTTGCCGGAGGATTTTATCACGTAAGTTGCCCCGACAATTGCATCATAAATAGGCTGAGAATCAATATTTCCGTCCTTGCAGGCAACAGCCAAAGCGTAAGCACGCATATTATTGACATTCAAACCCATAGCCATAGCATCTCTGCGTTTTATTGCAACGGTCCAAGTTTTACGCCCTCCGACAGAAAGGCTTGCAACCAAAGGTTTTGAAAATATTTCCGCATCGTTGACGGGAATACTTCTGGCTTCCATATATTTGGAAGTGCTGCAACTATTCAAAAACAAAAACGCCCCCGCCAAAATAGGGAAAATAACTTTTTTCATTTTCTTGATTTTTTAATTTTTTGAGTATTTTTTCACGCGGTAAAATTAATCAGTTTTTTGTTTTTTAGCAAATTTTTTTATATCACATTTCTCAAAATCCAAAACGCAATAATTCCGACGAGCCAAAAAACGCAGGCGGCGATTCCTTTCAGAA
>JAEEXW010000002.1 GCA_016287995.1 Bacteroidales bacterium | reverse complement strand
GACCGCTTTCAAAAAGCCTGAACCGTAACCGCAAAGTTGCACGTAAACTGCTTTTACAGAGAGCATTGCAACTTTTAAAGTATTGTGTCGCAAAGAATCACAAAACACCAAAACCGAAAATAAAACTATCGGCGTAAGGCAAAGTAATGCGGTCTTAAAACCAAAAATTATCCCTAAAACCAAAGCCGCTAAAACGCAAAATATATTTCCAAGAAGAAAACATGCAGGAAGAAAATGCACGAGTTTCAAAGAGTTTTTATGCCTGAGATAGAGGTTTATTCTTGCACAGCCGGAGTTGAAAACCTGACGGAAAAACTTTTTAAAATCCGTCCGCCGCTTATGATAAACAAAAGCCTCTTTTATAAGTTGCGTAGAAAAACCACTCTCTAAAATTCTAAGAGTCATATCAATATCTTCGCCAAAACGCATTTTTGAATATCCCCCCGTTTTGGAAAAGACTTCCAGCGAAAAGCCCATATTAAAACTCCTCGGATGAAATTTTCCTGCTTTTTCGCTGCCACCACGAATGCCTCCCGTACTCAAAACCGATGTCATAGAATAATTTACCGCTTTTTGAACATCAGTAAATGTCGGCATTGCAGCATCAGGACCTCCATAACAATCTGTATATTGTGTTTCAAAACGTTTTGAGACTATCTCCATATATTTTTCCGGAATAATACAGTCGCTGTCAAAAAAAATAAAGTAATCTTTATCAGATTTTTCCGCTCCGAAATTACGCGTAGTGCCCGGTCCTGAGTTCTCTTTAAAAAAATACTTTACGTCCAAAACGTCTTTGTATTTTTCGATAATATTTTCCGATTTAACGTCGCTGCCGTCTTCCACAACAATCACGTCAAAATTTTTAACAGTCTGTTTTGTAAGGCTTTCCAACAATTCGTCAATTTCTTGCGGACGGTTGAAAAGCGGAATTATGATACTAAAATTCATATTCTGCTTAGTTTTTCCATTATTTTATCTTCCTCTTCCAAAGGATTAAACCATTGGTTTTCAACACTTTTACCAAACCATGTGATTTGTTTTCGCGCATAACGTCTTGTGTTGCGTTTGATAAGTTCTTTTGCTGTCTGAAAATCCGTTTTCCCGTCAAAATAATCAAACAACTCTCTGTATCCCACAGTGTTAAGCGGCATCAAGTCTTTATACTCTTTTAAACCTTCTGCCTCCTCCAAGAGTCCGTTTTCAAACATTAAATCAACCCGCCTATTGATTCTATCGTGCAAAATGTCCCTTTTAAAATTCAACCCGATTCTCAAAACCTGAAATCCACGCTGCTTTTTTTCGCCTTTTCTAAAACTCGAATACGGTTTTCCAGTTTGAATTGAAACTTCCAAGGCTTTTATAACCCTTGCATGATTTTTTAAATCACATTCCCCGTAATATTGCGGGTCTAAACGCTTTAAATCTTCTTTCAACGGTTCAAGTCCCTCTGTTTCAAAACGATGCCAAAGTTCTGCCCGGAGTTTTTCGTCTCTATCAGGTGCAAAATCAATTCCATTAATAACAGAATCAACATAAAGCATAGAACCACCGCACATTACAACAACGTCTTTCTTTTTGAAAAGGTCGTTTTCCAACAACGAAATCACTTCCTGCTCATACATAAAAGCGTTATAATAATCTGTTACAGAACGAGTTTGAATAAAATGGTGTTTTACTTTTTTTAAAGTTTCTTCATCAGGTACAGCAGTCCCGACGGTCATCTCTTTAAAGATTTGCCGCGAATCTGCCGAAATAATTTCGGTGCCAAATTTTTGTGCTATTTTAACGGCAGTATCTGTTTTGCCCGAAGCCGTTGGTCCGATAACCGCAATGAGTGTTTTCATCAAATCTCACTTTTGTGTTAAAAAGTCCGCTGTCAATGCGTTTGGCAAAGTTAAAAAAAACTTTTCTTAAAATCAAAACTTTTATTACTTTTGCACTTATTAGCAGAAAAATTTGAATATGGAAAACGACATCAATAAAGACCCGATGGAATGGGAGGTTTTGGACAGCGAATACCTCTTCAAAAGACCATGGCTGACAGCACGGCGCGACCATGTAAAACTACCTACCGGCGCAGAAATCAACGAATTTTACGTTCTGGAATATCCCGAATTTTGTAACGTAATAGCAATAACAAAAGACGGAAAATACCTTCTTGAACGTCAATATCGTCATGCCCAAAAACTTACCGCATTTGAACTTCCGGCAGGTTGCGTTGAAAAAGGCGAAGACCCGATGGAAGGTGCAAAACGCGAACTTTACGAAGAAACAGGTTATGCGGGCGGAGAATGGTCTCTTCTAATGACAACCAGCCCGAACGCAGGCGCATGTACAAATTACAGTTATACATTTGTAGCAAAAGGTGTTGAAAAAGTCTCAACTCAGCACCTCGAAACAACCGAGGATATAAAAATTTATCTCGTTGAAGAACAAGAAGTTATCAGAATGTTAAAAAACGACGAATTTCATCAGGCAATGATGGCCGCCCCTCTATGGAAATATTTCGCGGTTAATAAATTGATATAAAACTATGTACAAAGATACTTTTATAACTCTCGGTAAGATTTTTAACGCTGCGGCTACCGATAGGGATTTTCCTGAATATCAAAACGAAGTTAAACATTTAAAAGACATTGCTGAAAATTATCACAATTATAACGGCTGGTTTAGCAAACAGTTCGTTAAAATGCAATTGTTATCGCTATCCAAAATGCTTAACGAAAAGGATTTAGACGAATTTGAAGCGCAATACAAAGTAAGCAAACTCTCTGAAAAAAAAGTAAAAATCATAGCGGCAGGAAATATTCCGCTCGTATGCTTTCATGACATTTTTTGCGTCTTGTTTTCAGGAAAAACATGCGTAGCAAAATTTTCACAAAAAGACAGACTTTTACCGTTTGCAGTGATGGAAATCTTGAAAACCATAAACCCTGCGTTAAAAGATAAACTCATAGAAGAAAAAGAGCAACGCATTGATTTTGACGGAATAATAGCAACCGGCAGCAACAATTCAAGCCGCTATTTCGACTATTATTTTTCAAAATATCCGCATATAATCCGCCGAAACAGAAACTCTGTTGCCATTTTAACAGGAAAAGAAAACAAGACTGACTTAGAAAAACTCGGCGCGGATATTTTTGCGTATTACGGTCTCGGTTGCAGAAGTATTTCAAAAATATTTGTTCCTCAAAATTATGATTTTCAGGATTTTTTCAAAAATATCGTATCATTTTCATACGTTATCAACAATCCGAAATACGCTGATAATTACGATTATAACAAGGCTGTTTATTTGATGTCAGAAGCAAATCTGCTTGACAACAATTTCTTGCTTTTAAAAGAAGACAACAACATTTTGAGCTCGCCGATAGGTGTTTTATTTTACGAAAGATACGACAATTTAGAAAAACTATCAGAAAAATTACTTTCATTATCCGATAATATTCAGTGCGTTGTATCTAATAACGACATAAAAGGTCTAAAAACCGAAAAACTCGGCGCAGCACAAAACCCATCAATTTTTGATTTTGCAGACGGAGTTAATACAATGGAATTTTTGCAAAGTTTGGACTGAAAAATGTTAAAGTTGATAGAAAAAAATATTTGGGTAAAATTCGGTGCGTTTGTTGCCGTTTTGCTGACAGTCTATTATTTAAGAAATGTTTTGTTGCCATTTGCGGTAGCGTTTATGATAGCATACATTCTTAACCCTGTTGTCAAATTTTTCAACCGTTTTCTTAAAAAACGCATATTATCAGTAATTTTAACTTTGCTGATAGTTGCGGCGGCAATTTTCGGCATCTACGAATTGATTTTTCCGTCAATATTTTCAGAGGTAAGTGCGCTTTACTCAACGCTGAAAGACCGCGCAATACAAGAAAAATGGTCGGAAAACATTCCCGCTTTCATCAGTACCTATCTCAACAACTTTGCATCAGACAAAAACATCGAAAAATTATTTACTGACGGAAATTTTTCACAGGTTTTAGATAAGATTTTGCCAAAAATAACAAACTTTTTTTCAGAAACGTTCAACCTTTTGTCAAGTATTTTTGGACTTGCAATTATAATTCTGTATATTATTTTTATAATGAAGGACTACGACGAAATTTCAGCAGGGGTTTATAAAATGATTTTGCCGAAATATAAGGAAAAATTCAGGACCTTTATCCAGCGTTTTCAAAAAGAGATGAGCAATTATTTTCGAGGGCAACTACTTGTAGTTTTGTGTGTTACGATTTTGTATTCTTCCGGGTTTGCATTGATAGGGTTGCCAATGGGATTGACACTCGGAATTTTTGTCGGTCTGTTAAACCTTGTACCGTATTTGCAAATTGCAGGATTTTTGCCGGCATTTTTATTGACAGTTATCAAATCCGTAGAAACTGACTCTCCGTTATGGGTTGCAGTTTTAATGACGGCAGCGGTTTTTGTTGCTGTGCAAATCATTCAGGATATGATAATTACGCCTTATATAATGGGCAAAAACACAGGACTTAATCCGGCAATAATTTTGCTGTCGCTAAGTGTTTGGGGTAAGATTTTAGGCTTTTTGGGACTGATTCTTGCGATTCCGTTTACGTGCCTTGTCATAACTTATTACAGCGAATACATCGCAAAACAATCAGAAAAAAGCCAAGAAAAGGAAATAACATAAAAAAAGCCGCAATTTTTTTGCGGCTTTTTTTTAGTTTTTAAGTTTCCAACTTCTAATTTCGTTGGACTTTTGCGCAGCCTTGTTGAGTTCTTGAAGGTAAGTTTCGAGTTCTTTCATCGGCTTTGTTACCGCAACTTGACCCGTACATGCAAACTGCAAAATGCCGTAAGGTTTCAACTGTTCAAAAAGTCTCAACACTTCTTTTCTTGAACCGGTTTTTTCGACTATGATAAACTCTTTTTCAATGTCAAGTATTCTTACGTTGAAATCCCTAATCAAGCCTTCCATTGGTGTAGAAAGGTTTGCCGTCGAAATTTTGTAAAGCGCAAGTTCCTGACTTACAACGTCCTGAGCCTCATAATAGAACGCCCTCAAAACCTCCGTCAGTTTTTCAATCTGATCGGCGGCTTTTTTCATCATTTCGGGTGTCGTCTTGGTAACAATCGTGTAACGGAAAATGCCTTTGATTTCCGATTCCGAAGTCGTCAGGGAATCAATATTAAGATGCCTGCGGGTAAAAACTATCGTTATGCGGTTCAAAAGTCCGACTTTGTCTTCCGTAAAAACGACAACCGTATATTGTTTTATATTTTCTTCCATTTTTTCTAATCGTTGCTAACTAATTTCATTTCGTCAACCGTAGAGCCGGGAGCGATAAAAGGCATAACTTTCATGTCCTTGTCCACCATGATTTCAAGCAGATACGGACCGTCAAAATTAAGCATTTCTTCTATTGAAGACTCCAAATCATCACGGTATTCCACTTTTTTGGCTTTGATTCCGTAAGCCTTTGCAAGACAAACAAAATCAGGATTTACAAGGTCTGTTTCCGAATAACGTTTTCCGTTAAACATATTCTGCCACTGACGTACCATTCCGAGAACGGAATTGTTGAGAATTATCATTTTAACGGGAACTTTTTCCTGAATAATCGTTCCGAGTTCTTGTTCGTTCATCTGGAAACCGCCGTCGCCGGTAAAAAGCACAACGGGGAAATTTTTCATTATGTTGTCTTCGGGCATAAATTTCTGGGCGACAGCCGCTCCGACAGCCGCCGGAAGTCCAAATCCCATCGTTCCTAAGCCTCCCGAAGTCAAAAACGTATCCGGGTGTTTAAACTTATAATATCTTGCCGCAACCATTTGGTTTTGACCGACATCCGTAACGACAATTGCGTTTCCGGCAGTCTTTTTTGAAACGATGTCAACAGCCTCGCCCATTTGAATAAGCGGCTTTTTTGACTGAATGTCCTTTCTTATGACCTGTTCCAATTCCATCTGGTAGAACTTGTCGAACTCTTTGCGCCAGCGGTTGTAAGTTTTTTTCTCAATTCTGGGCGTAAGGTACGACAAAGCCGATTTCAAATCCCCGTGTACAGACAAATCCGCCGAAACAATTTTTCCGATTTCCGACTTGTCGATTTCGATGTGAAGGATTTTGGCTTTTGTGCCGTAGCCGGAGGTTTTTCCCGTAACCCTGTCAGAAAACCTCATACCGATTGCGATGATAAGGTCGGCCTGGTTGGTCAGCATATTGGAAGCGTAACTGCCGTGCATTCCCAACATTCCGACGTTAAGCGGATGGTCTGACGGCAACGCAGACAAGCCCATCAGTGTAGTACCGAAAGGTATGCCCGATTTTTCAACAAACTCTTTGACGGCTTTTTCCGCCCTTGCAATCAAAACTCCGTGTCCAAGGAGGATAAGTGGTTTTTCGGCAGCGTTAATCATTTCAGCCGCCTTGTCAATAACTTCGCCCGGAATTTCGGGATAAGGAACGTAACTCCTTATCACTGGTGCTTTTTTGTAAACGAAATCCGTTTTTGAAGTAAGAGCGTTTTTTGTAATCTCCAAAACCACCACGCCCGGACGTCCCGAAACGGCAATATAAAAGGCTTTTGCCATAGTTTCGGCAATATCTTCCGCCCTTGTAATTTGCGCACTCCATTTTGCAATCGGCATTGACAGACCGAAAACGTCGGTCTCCTGAAAAGCGTCAGTTCCTAAAAACGCGCTTCCAACCTGTCCGGTTATAACAATAAGCGGGACGGAGTCCATATTAGCGTTAGCAATGCCCGTGATAGCGTTAGTTGCACCAGGTCCAGAGGTTACGATACAAACACCGGGTTTGCCGGTAACCTGCGCGTATGCCTGAGCCTCGTGAACGGCAGCCTGCTCATGGCGTGCCAAAATATGATGAATTTTGTCCCTTTTGCCGTAAAGACTGTCATAAAGCGGTATCACCGCACCGCCCGGATAACCGAAAACCGTATCCTGACCCTCTTCAATCAAAGAAAGCAATACGGCGTCCGCACCTGAAATTTTTTCCATTTTCTTCGTAAATATTTTTCGCAAATTAACAAAAAAATATAAACATCTGCAAATTTTTTTCTGAAAGAAAGTTTTTTGACGAAAAATAAAAAAAAGACTACCAGAAAAAATTCCGATAGTCTTCACCCAAAAAACGTTTTTTTCCAAACTTTAAAATACCACTGCCTTGCTTGGACTGATACTACTTGTTTCAAATTTATCCAACAACTTGCCGTCTTTGTCAAAACGGTAAATCGTACCGTTGGTTTTGTAATCGGTTGTGCCGATATAAAGGTCGCGGGAGGCATAGTCAATATCAAACAGATAGACCGTTGCAGTGGTAAGTTCGGGCGTTGCGTTAAGGTCAAGAATGGGCGTGTCTTGTCCGGTTTTGACATCGCGTACAAAGAATGACGTGTTGGTGGTGGCGTTCCAATTTTCGTCATAGACAGTGGCAACGTTGGCGCAGAAAAGTTCGCCTTCGGAAGTGCCAATCATCTTGGTCGCCGCACCAGAGGGTGTCAGCGTGCCTTTGTTAATGTCAAGGTTGAGCATTTCGACAGTGTACGACGGCGTGTAATACGTGATATAAACGCTGTCTTTTACTACGGCAACATTCTGATAATTACCGTAAACCTCTGATTCAATGTGCTTTTCGAGGGTGAATGTGCTGAGGTCAACAATAGAAATTCTGTTGTCAGAAACGTTGTCTTTCTGCGAGTTGCAGACTACGAGATAGTTACCTTTTACGGCGATGCCTTCGGGATTGTTGCCAACCTCCACAAATGCAACCGGTGAAACAATTGAAGTTGTGTCAAATTTTGCAACTTTACCACCGTAAGTAGAAACGTAAACAAATTTTCCATTGGCGGCGAGACGACGAGGCTGACCCTCATCGGGTTTGAATTGATATTTTTCTATAACTTTGCCGTTTAAGTCCAACTTTGCCAAATAATTGCTGCCCCATACCGAAAGATAAAGTCTGTTTCCGTAGGCGATGAGGTCTTGACCCGTATCGCCAATCTTCTCGCCGTTGGCAGTTGAGAAAATATCCTTCTCCAAAACCGTCGGCTCGGAATAAGGATTATAACGGTCAAGAGTGGAATTGTTGGCATTCCAAGAGCCTTCATTTAGAATGAAAGCACGCCTAGAAACAGGGTCGATAACGGGTTCTTGTTTGTCGTTGTCCTCTTTGTCGCATGATACAAAGCAAGTACTTAATACCAAAGTACTTAACGAGAAAAATTTTAAAAATTTCTGTGTCATTTTTGTTATTTTTATAATGTTAAACTTAAATTCAATTGAAATTGCCGTCCGGGCATAGGATAAAATTTTATAACGTCGTATTGCTCATTGGTAAAATTTATACAAGAAAATTTTACTAAAATTTGAGTATTTTTTACGCAAAATTCCCTCATCAAAGAGGCTGAAAATTCTGCATAACCTGAAATTTCGTTGTCAGGGATATTATACGCCAGAAAGTACCTCTTGCCGCTCAGCACCGAAACCAAACTCAGCGCATAATTCCTGTATTTAAAAACCGAATAAAAATTGCCCGAATGTAACGGCGTATAAGGTATTTGGTTATTGTAAAGTTTTGATTTTTCGTCGGTTACGTCCACGGCTTTTTGATAAGAATATTTTGCGCAGACATCAATGGACATATCAAATTGCGGAAAACTGAAATTTTTGTCAAGAGAAAAATCCGCTCCAGAAATTTTTACTCTGCCGCAGTTCGACATTTTCCAAACATACAAAGTCGGAACCGCAACTATCTTATTGTCAACGCTGTTGTAATAATAATCCGCTGAAACCTTCCATGATTTTTTGCCGTAACAAACTCCGAAATTCACTTCCGACGCGTCTTCGGGTTTCAGAGCCGTTGAACCTAAGGTCGTGTAATACAATTCGTTGAACGTTGGGACACGGTAAGTATTTTTTAACAGAATATCAGCGGTAAAATTTTTCGTAAGGAAAACTTCCACAGTCATATAAGGCGAAAATTTGTCCAAATCATTTAAATGCGCACCTTTTACAGTTTTTTCTCTCAAATGCGTAAACACTTCACCCAAAGTAAAGGACAGCAAATTCCTAAAACGATAACGCAAATTTGCCGCCGACTGAATTGTGTTACGCTTTGGCTGTCTGTCAGTTATATCACTTTCAAGAGTGTTGAAACTCTCGTCTATGCTGACGGAAAAACTCAGCGGCGGAATCACCTGCCAAAGATTTATCCACGAAAAGAAAACCTCGTTTTGAGTGGAATTTTGTTTGAGTTTTCCGTCAGTATACATAACATTTTTGTCTGTATAATAATTGTTGGAATAATCGTATTTTGCAATCAACTTTGTGGTCAAATTGCTGAAAATACGGCGTTTATAATCCGTCTGAACGAAAAAGTCAGCGTCTTTGAGCCTCTCTTCGGCATGCGGATTATAAAAAACAACGCTTCCGGGCAGTCCCCGCTCAGACTTGTAACCGTAAAATTTTATATTAAAACTGTTTCTTATAGAATCGTTGAAATTCAGCGAAAACTCCAATTTGCCGGAACGGATGTCGGTATTGCGGCGTTTTTCTGTTGTTACGGTTTTATAATTTTTCAAAGTAAAATTATACATTCCGTCAGAGCGCAAAAAATCCGCATTCACACTAAGAATCAAATGCTTGCCGATTTTTTTCAAAAAGTCAGTGCCAAGAAAAAGATACCCGAAAGAACCGGTTTTAAAATTGAATTTCAGTTTTTGAGGCTCAGGCAGAAAAGCATCAAAAGACTTGATACTAAGGACTGCACCTGAGGCAAAAAGTTTAGCGGGTTTTAAGAGATTGTCCGTCTGACCGATACAAAGATTTATCTCGGAAACACTGCCCGTCTGAAAACGCGAAATGTCGATTTGTCCGCCCAACGTGTTTGAAACGGGAACACCGTCGTATTCCACTGCTGTATGCGATGCGCCGAGAGAACGCACGGAAACGGTTTTAAGACCGCCTGTGCCGCCGTAATCCTTTATATTAAGTCCGCTGAACAATTTCAAAACATCAGATATTTCGCTGACCGGCATAAGACAAATAAATTTTCCTTCAAGTGCCTGAACGACAGTGGATTTATTTGTTTCCTTGTCAGCAAAAACATCTATTTCCCTCAAATTTTTGGTGATAACGGTATCAGAGTTTTGCGCTGAAACTCCGGCACAAAACACCACCAACCACACCAAAATAAGAGAGTATGGCAATATTCCTTTCATTTAATCCAAAATGATTATTATCAAGTCGTTACCCAAACCGTCCTCGCAGTTTTAGCAACAAAAAAGGCTGTTTTGCAGGTCTTCTGACTTACTTTAAGCATTAAAGCCTTCCCGAATTTTTTTTTCAGTGGCAAAAGAATATAATGCCCGTTATTAAAAAAGTTAACAGCAGCGGGACTGTCCAGGTTTTTCACCTGATTCCCTTTTAATTCCGTGTTTTAAGGATTCTTGTAAAAAACGGAAACAAAACGCCGATGCAAAGGTAAGAACATTTCAAAATTTAAAACCAAAATACAATAATTGATAATATAAAATTAATGTTGGAGGAAATATGCAGCTGTAACTATATAAAAAATAGTAGTTACAGCTGACAATTTTTAAAATACTCAGCTGTAACTATAAAAAAAATCATAGTTACAGCTGAGTATTTTTTGTAAATACAAAAAAATATGCTATTTTTGCCCATGAATAAATAAAATTTTGAACAACATGTCAAGACTTATCGGGCGTAAAAACGAGACTACCCAACTCGACAATATAATACAATCATCTGAACCTGAATTTGTTGTAATATTCGGCAGACGCAGAATCGGCAAAACATTTTTGATAAACCAATATTTCAACAACAAATTCACATTCAAACATACAGGACTTGCTCTGAAAAATAAAACTGAGCAACTTCACAATTTCGGAGAATCTCTCCGCCGGTACGGTTCGCCTCTAAGTCCCGACCCCAAAAATTGGATGGAAGCATTTTCGCTGCTGCGCGTATTATTGGAAAACACAAAAAAAACAAAAGGCAAAAAAGTGGTCTTCATTGACGAACTTCCGTACATGGCAACCGCTAAAAGCAATTTAGTAACGGCATTGGAGCATTTTTGGAACGATTACGGCAATACACAAAACAATATTGTACTTATAATTTGCGGCTCGGCAACATCATGGATTACCAAAAACATAATCAAAAACAAGGGCGGACTTCACAACAGAATAACCCGTAAAATATATTTAAAACAATTTTCGCTGGCCGAATGTAAAGAATATTTTGATGCCAACAACATCATTTTCAGTCAAAAAGATATTTTGGAATGTTACATGGTAATGGGCGGAGTTCCGTATTACCTCAGCATGATAGAAAAAGGCATGAGTCTTGCGCAAAATATTGATAATATGCTGTTCAAACGGCAAGGCAAACTCTACGGTGAATTTAAGGCTCTATACTCTTCGCTTTTTGAAGAAAGCACAGGTTATGTAAAAGTAATCGAAGCATTAAGCAAAAAAAACAAGGGGCTTTCGCGCAAAGAAATAATTGAGGTTACAAAACTTACAGACGGAGGTACGTTGTCCAAAATCCTTGAAGACCTTGACAACTGCGATTTTATCCGCAAATATCAAGGGTTCAACAACAAAGAACGCAACAGCATTTTTCAACTGACGGATTTTTACTCATTTTTTTATTTCAAGTTTATAAAAAAATACGGAACCACCGACAAGGAATTTTGGTCATTACAACTCAACACCCCGCTTCATAATGCTTGGACTGGATACGCATTTGAACTATTATGTCTCAACCATATCAATAAAATAGAACACGCACTCGGCATATCAGGCATACAAACTTCGGTTTCATGCTGGCAATCGCAAAAAAGCGAAAAAGGCGTACAAATAGATCTTGTAATCAACCGTGCCGACAATATCATCAACGTATGCGAAATAAAATTTTGGAATACAAAATACAATATCACAAAAAAATACCACGAAGAACTTTTAAACAAAATACAAGTTTTTGCAGACGAAACCAAATGTAAAAAAGCAATCCATCTTGTTATGGTAACAACCTACGGTCTTGTAAAAAACGAATATTCAAGCATCGCGCAAAGGGAGGTTACAATGGAAGATTTGATATAAAAAAAATTCCGCCGCCTAAAAAAAAACTTTCAGACGGCGGAATGACTTTATGAGAGAGAAAATTTAAGGATTATTCTGTTTTTTCAACATACGTAATGGTCTTGTCGGCAAGATTTACAGTCATCGTCCATTTCTTCGTAGGATCAGTCCACAAACTATGTGCATCAGAAGCATCTGCAAATTCGCGCTCTTCAATTTTTGTGTTATCCCATTCAACACAACCGTAATATACAAGACCGTCTTTTGCTGAATTTACGCCCTGCAAATAATAGTTCCAGTTTGTTCCGCTATCATCGGACGTATTGTCATACTCGCCTTTGTAAGTGCCGGTTGCCTCATCATAATAAAGAATAGTTCTAACGCCACCTGCCGCAATAGTCGATTGTTTTGCAATTACTACCAAAGCATTTTCGTAAGCATAATTCCAAGTGTGGTTGAACGGGTCAATCTCGATAAAAGCATTGGCTTTGGGTTCAAGCCACAAATGGTCGTAATCACCTTCCGAAACTCCAAAGGTAAACTGATCCCAACTTTTATAAGTTGCATACTTTTGACCGTTTTCATCTTCAAGGTAATAATTCCAATCATCGCCTTTGGTAACAAATCCTGCATAATTGCCGTTTTCGTTCATTTTCAATTCGCCAGACCAAAAACCCGAAACCGCTAACGTATTTCCGTAAAGCACTGCCTCGGCGCGTTTTTTAGTAAGGTCAAGGTTAACCATATACCAGCCGTCTTTTTTTATGTCGATTTTTACGCCGTAATCTTTTGCGTCAGAAAAGACAATCTCTTGAACGCCTGATTTCAAGTTTGCAAAACCGGTATAAACGCCCGTTGCCGCGCCGTCAAGAACCTCGGTTACAAGTTCGGTGCCGCTGAGGGTTACTTTGTCAGGATAAACCGTAACCTCGGCAGGCTCGATAGTGAATTTGTATTTTGAGTTAAGACCAAGTTTCAAAGTGAGTTTATAAGTACCTTTTTCGGGAATTGTAACGCCCGTGCCTTTGCCGCCCAAAGTAAACTCAACATCGTTTTGCGTGCCGGAAAAGCCGATTTCAACAACCTCGTCGGGATTGTCCTGCGACGACTGGAAATGATCGGCAGTTCCCGAAATTGTTACGTTGGAATTATCCTTGGGAACAACAATATATGCGTTCCAAGCCGATTTTGCAGCGTCCCAAACCATTGAGGCATTGTTGATGTCGCCGCCGCAGACAAGCGATGTAATCAAATAAGCGTCAGCCAATTTTGAAGTATTTTTGGTGTCCATCGTAAAATAATAGCAACCCGCCTTTGCCGTAAGCCAGAAGTGATCGCCGCCCGCCATATAACTCATAAACGTCCAGCCTGTGCCTTCCGAAGTGCCGTACAATGTGCCGTCTTCTGTCACAACGCCAAAATTCAACCAAGCCTCAGCATTGATAAAGCCCTGATATTTGCCATCGTTATCTACCGAAAACAAATACTGCGCACTCTTTACCGTGAACTTCTCGTCAGAATCTTTTAAGTAAATGTACGCCCAATGAGAGTCTATTTCCAAAGGTGTAACTTTGAGTTTTGCAACGTTGGAATATAACACTTCTTCGCTGTTTTTGCCAAGAGAAGATGCAAGACGGAGATACATCACGCCCTGAGTGTTGGGTTTAAGACCGATAGCAGAGGCTGTCGCATTGATTACATCGCCTTTGAGACTTTTCAAGTTGCTGCCGGAGAATGTTTGGAAAGACGAAAAACTTTCGTCTGCCGAAGCCTGAACTTCAATGTATCCGCCGCCAAGATTGGTACCTACCTCGCCGTTTGTAACTTTGAGTAAATTTTCGGTGTAAAGCAGGTTCAAAACTGTTTCAGAGAGATTATCCTCATCAATTTGCACGCTTGCCTCTGAAAGAGCAAAGTCGGTAGTCGGGGTTAAATCCGACACGGTGTAGTGTTCCAAATCGTCTTCACAAGAGGTGAAACCGCTCATCAAGAGTGCTGAAACGACACCGATATATAAATAATTTTTAACTTTCATTTCTTTAAAATTTTTGATTTTTCAACAGTCAATTAATTGTAATACGGGTCATAAAGAGCCGAGTTAGCAGATAATTCATTAACGGGCAACGGGAAAAATTTATATTTTGCTTCCGCAGTTGTGCCGCTTAAAACTCCGCCTTTCCATTCCCATTCGTATTGAACCTCAGGTCCGGCGTATGCATTGAAACGTATAAGATCGGTTCTGCGAAGAGATTCAAGCAGAAACTCGCGGCCGCGTTCTTCCAAAAGATTCCAAAATTGAACTCCGTTGGTTGTCGCGTCCAAATCAGCAGCCGAAAAATCGGAAACACCCGCTCTTGAACGCACTTGATTAACCAACTGAACTGCTGACCTTGTAGCACCTGCACCACCACGCAAAATAGCCTCAGCCTCGTTTAAAATCACCTCCGAAAGTCTCAAAACCGGCAAATCCACCTGAGACAAATCATTCGAATAATCACCTGCAACTTTGCCGTCATCGGTAGTATTGCAGAACTTATTGAAAACATAACCTTCTCCGGCTTCTTTGGATTCAAAAGGAGTCGGATTATCAACAGAACGTCCGTCTTTGAAAAACAAATCGCGTTTGTCGCCCGCTTCAAAACGTTGTGCAGCCTGTTTTCTTGCTCTAAACAACTGCCAGGCGTTATTTGCATCACCAAGTCCGAGAACGTCTATAAGATTTGCTTTTGAACCGTCATCGGCTTGATTGCCTGAGCCGGAAATAATCATAGTAGTGGAGCCGTAGCCTTTGTCGCCGTTGCTACCGTCTTTGCCTGTGTAGAACGAGAAAATTATTTCGTTGGTACGTTTGTAATTGTCGGCATTGAAGAGTTTGTAAAAATCATTTTCCAAACTGTAACCGCCGTTAATTACCATTTCGGAATATTTAATACAATCGCTGTAATACTGTTTGTCGTCGCTTCCTTTATAAACGTTGGCGTTCAATAAAACCCTCGAAAGCAATGCAGCGGCTGCATATTTATTCGCTCTGTATTGCTCATTGGTTTCGGGCAGTACTTCCGTAAGATCTTTCAATTCGGAAATTACGTAATCACACATTTCGGAACGTGTTGCAATGCTCGGCTCGTATGCACCGATAGGGTCTTTTTCGGTAACAAACGCACCTACCGGCCAAAAATCCATAATTTGAGAGTATGCAAACGCACGCATAAAACGCGCCTCATTTTTCATTTTACCTGTTTCACCCTCATCGCTGCAATTTCGGATAAAATCGTTGGCAAGGGTTACAATGTAGTAGAGCGAATAGTATGCTCCGTGAATCCATTTTGACTGACCGTTTAGATTTTTCAATTGCGAAATTTCCAAAAGTTCGTCTGAAACAGCCCACGTAAACATAATCTCATCAGTACCACATTCTTGCAGGTTGAAACAAGAACGGGAACAATAATACGGATCTTCTCCTTTAAGGTCAGCATTGCCGCCGCCTTCTTCATTACCGCGGATTACGTATGCGGCATAAATTTTGGCAAGAGCCTGTTTATATCCTTCTTCCGAAGAATATACTTCATTACCTGTGGTTTCCATTTTCGGATACTCGTCTAAATCACACGACTGTAAAAACATCGCTGATGCAAGTGCAGCCGAAAGTATATATTTTAATTTTTTCATCTTTAATCTCTTTTTAAAAATCTATTACTAACTAAAAGTCAAATCCCAAACTAAGTGAGAAAGTTCTCGGTCTCGGATAAAAATTGTTTTCTATACCGTTCTCGATTTCCGGATCAATACCGCAGTATTTTGTAACGGTAAATACGTTTTGTACTGCAAAGGTTGCGTTAAGACCGAACCATTTCGTCAGCCTGCCGAAATTATAAGAGAGACTTATATTGTCCATTTTCAAGAATGAAGCATTCTCCAAATAATAGTCGGAAAATATTTGACGGATGCCGAATTTCGTATCTTTATACGAAGAATTGATATTGTTTACTTGGAATTGGGTATTCCAGTTGAGACATTCGGATGCACCGGCATTTGAAGATGTTCCGTTATAAACATAATTGCCTATATTCGCACGCAACGACGAAGACAATGTCCATTTCTTATACCTGAGGTTAAAAGAAAATCCCATAATCCAATCCGGTAATGCTGAGTGGACAAAATATTTGTCAGCATCGGTAATGCCGTCTTTTCCGTCAATATCAGCGTATGCACCTTCAATAGGATTGCCGTCAGAGTCATAAAGTTGGTGAAACAAATAGAAAGTATAAGGAGCATAACCTTCCATAAATACCTGCAATTGATGGGTATTAACCGCCTCACCTACTAATGTGGGAGCAATTGCCGCTTTATCAGACAATCTCAGGTTGGAAATTTTGTTTTGCTGCCATGTCGCGTTGAAATTCAAGTCCAAGCCCCAGTCTTTTGTCTGAACCGGCGAATATCCAAGTACAATTTCAACACCCTTTGAATCAACGTTTCCTACGTTTGTAGTTGTAACAGCGGCGAAGTTTGTTCCTGCTGCAACAGGAACTGTTGCCATAAGGTCTTCTGTTTTGCGGGTGTAATAATCAACTGATGCCGTGATTTTGTCATTCAGGAAACCGAAGTCAACACCGAAGTTCCATGCTTTTGTTGTTTCCCATTTAAGGTCTTCAATATAAGCAGAAGGACGGTACATATTATAATAAGTATCGCCGAATTTATATTGAGCACCTACCTGAGAGAGGTTGTATGTTGACAAATATCTATAATTGCCTATATCCTTACCTTCCTGCTGACCGGTAATACCCCAACTTGCACGGATTTTTATATTGTTGACAACGTTTCGGATTCCGTACATAAAATGCTCTTCCGTAAGACGGTAAGCCAAAGCAACTGATGGGAAAGTACCCCAACGGTTGTCTTTTGAAAATCTTGACGTACCGTCGCGGCGGATAGTAGCGGTAAGCATGTATTTGCCAAAGAATGTCGCGTTTGCCCTGCCGTAATAAGACATAAGAACGTGAGCCCAATCCTCTTCCGGATGGTAGACGATCTGATCGGCTTCGGTTTTTCCTAAATAAGAATATTCCCAATATCCCGATTTATTATTGTGCCATTTCTGATAATCATAACCGGCAGTGAAATCAAAATTGATATTATCAGTTCTCTTGTTATAAAACAAATAACCGGTAAAAAGTGCATTTTTATTAATTTGAGGACCGTAATCAAAATTACGTCCGTTAGTGGAGTAATCTCTGAAAACATCATTAGACCACGTATTGTTGCCTTCACCCTTAGAACCGTCGAAACCGCCGGTAACATGTGCTCTTAAATCTTTCAAAAACGGGAAAGTGTAATCAATATCCAAGTTTGTAATAATACGTTTTACTTTTGAGGTATTACTTGAATAATCCAAGTAACCAACAGGATTTGGATAACCTGAGGTATAAGTTTTGGTTCCGTCAGCATTAGTGTCGTAAACTTCCGTCCAACCTTGCATATAATTGTCATCTCCGGATTTAACAGGTATAGTAGGGTTGAATGTTGGGGCTTGATAAATTGCATATCCACCGTCGGCAAAAGTATTATCGTTGTAAGCTCCTTTGCCAGAAAGTGTTACTTTTAAATCATCGTGAAAGAAAGTAGGGCTGAGATTTAAGTTTGCGGTATAACGTTTTACATTGTCCGTCATCAAAATACCGTCCTGTGCAAGATAGCCTACCGATACACGAGTAGGAAGAACTTTTGCAATACTGCCCGAAACGCTAAGATTGTTGTCGGAAGCCCATGCCGGTTGAAAAACTTCATCAACCCAGTCGGTATTTTCCGAACCAATAAGGTTAGCTCTTGACGGAAATTTTTCTTTAAGTACTTCCGAAAATTCTGAAGCGGAAAGCATATCCGGAGTTTTGGTTTTAAACGAAACCGAGTTTGTAGTATTGAAATTAACTTTCAATTTGTCCTTAGCACCTTTTTTGGTGTTGATGATAATAACACCGTTAGAGGCCCTTGAACCGTAGATAGCGGTTGACGAAGCGTCTTTCAAGACCGACATAGACTCAATGTCAGCGGGGTTGATGAGCGACAAGAAATTGTTGTCATTACCCATAATACCGCCTTCTTCCAAAGGCACGCCGTCAAGAACGATAAGAGGGTTGTTGGAGGCGTTAAGCGACGCGCCGCCGCGGATTTTAATTGCGCTTCCGGCAGACGGCGAACCGCCTTTCGACATAATCTGAACGCCGGCAACTTTGCCGTTAATGAGTTGTTCGGGGCTTGAAACCACGCCGCCGTTGAAGTCTTTTTCGCTGACAGAGGCAATAGAGCCGGTAAGGTCGCCTTTGCGCTTGGTACCGTAACCGATGGCAACTACCTCGCCCAACTCTGTAACGGCTTGATTCATTTGAATGTTAAGTTTTCCCGAAGCAGGAATAGCCGTAGTAACGGTTTCATAACCGATAAAAGAGAAAACAACCATTCCGTTTTCCTTATCGGCGGGAACTTGGAGTTGATAGTTACCGTCAATATCGGAAATTGTACCGACAGTAGTTCCTTCTATTGACACGGTAACTCCGATAAGCGGCTGACTATTCTCGTCAGTAATCTTACCCGAAAGTGCTTTTTGGGCTGAGGCTGACAGAGAAAGCCCTGCAAATGTTATACATAGCAAAAACGCTATGAGATAACGAAAGTTTAATGTCTTACAGTCCATTTTTTTTAGTTTAAATTGTTTTAATAATATTTGAAAAATTAGTGTGTAATTATGGTATAACAATACCTTATTTTTTTTGTATTTATACGCAGCAAATTTAAGGTATTATAGGAATTTAAATCTAAAAAAATGTTTATTTTTATTAAAAAAAGTGTGCAAACGATTGCGCAAAGGGTTGCAGAAATACAAACAATTTTTGCAGAGTAAAAAAATATATTTATATTTGCATATAATTTTGTTATTATATGGACTCTCTTGAATGGAAACAAGTCTCTGACGGATTGGAAGTTTCAATCGTCGGAGAGGGCAATGCGCAAGGAAAATTCTCGTTAAAAAAAGACGTCATAAATTTTCTCTGGGCGGGTACACCGAGAATTTATTTCGTTTTTGTGAAGTTTTCTGAGGCTTCAATAGAAAAGTGTTATATGTTGGATTTAACCGAAATGAAACCCGTTATCTCAAAAAACAACGGGCTTAGGCTGTCGCTTGGCAAAAAAAGTTCGGGCGCAGATTGTTCGGGTAAAGAAATCGTCGGTAGGTGCTGTATAGCAAGAGGCGAAAGTTATCATGACAGATTTTTGAAAGATGGTGCATGGCAGTCTCAAAAAGTCTGGTTTGATATGTATGCGCCTGAAACTTCGGCTCAAAAAGCCGAGGCAAAACCGCCTCAGACTATCGAACCGACACCAGAGGAAAAACCGTCAGGAAAACTTAAAAGTTGTCCCTATTGCGGCGAAATTTATCCGTCTTCGTTTGAAGTCTGCCCTTTCTGCAACAATCAAAAAAAGGCACAAAGCAATGACGAAGACGTTGATTTGGATTTGAGTTAACAAGAAAAAACTGATAAAACATGGCATTAATAAAACCGCTTTTGGGCAAAACTCCTGAGTTCGGCAAAAACATTTGGCTTGCAGACAATTGCACCGTCATAGGCGATGTTGTAATGGGCGATGACTGCAACGTCTGGTTCAACGCCGTTATAAGGGGCGACGTTAATTCCATAAGAATTGGCAACCGCGTCAACATTCAGGACAACGCCTGCCTTCATTCCACTTACAAGACAAGTCCGCTGAACATCGGCAGCAATGTTTCTATTGCCCACAACGCCGTGGTTCACGGTTGCACGGTAAAAGACAACGTTTTGATTGGCATGGGCGCAATCGTCATGGACGATGCCGTCATAGAGGAAAACTGCATAATCGCCGCCGGAGCAGTGGTTACAAAAGGCACTAAAACCGAAAAAGGCAGCGTTTACGCAGGCTGTCCCGCCAAAAAAATAAAAGACACAGACCAAAAACTTCAAAAAGATTTAATCGACAGAATAGTAAACAATTACGCTATGTATGCCGATTGGTACAGATAAAAAAAAATGGCTGCATTAACAGACAAAATCTCCGAACTCGAAACCTTTATAAAAAGGGATATATGGAGACTCGAACTCAGCAACATCAGCAAAACCCGCCGTCATTCTTTCAACATTCTCAAAATTGTGATTATCGCGGTTAAGGGTTTTGTGGAAAACGGCTGTTCTGTCCGGGCTTCGGCATTGACCTTTTTTACGCTTTTGTCCGTAGTGCCGATTATTGCCTTAGCGTTTGCGATTGCAAAGGGTTTCGGTCTTGAAACTTTGGTGGAGGGTTTTATAAAGGGGACTTTTGAGGCGCAGCCAGATATGGCGGAATATTTGATTTCGTTTTCGTCTTCGATGCTCGAAAACACAAAAGGCGGACTCATCGCCGGAATCGGTGTCGTAATGCTTTTGTATTCGGTTTTCAAACTTCTCAGCAATATCGAGGAGGCTTTCAATTTTATGTGGAACATAAAAAACGGCCGTCCGCTTTTAAGAAAAGTTACCGATTATGTTACGATTATGATTTTTACGCCGATTCTCTTGATAGTGTCAAGCAGTGCGACGTTTTTTCTGACATCGCAACTTCCGGGTACTTTTTCGGAATATTTTTCTCCGCTTTTAACCGTGATTATCAAGATTTTGCCGTGGATTCTTATGGCGGTGGTTTTCACTGTCGTATACCTTATAATGCCTAACACCAAAGTTGACATCAAGGCTGCTGTTGTTTCCGGTGCGGTAACTGGTGTGATTTTTGAAGTCTGGCAGTGGATTTTTGTAACCTTTCAGATGGGGGCAAACGAATACGGCGCGGTTTACGGAAGTTTTGCGGCGTTGCCTTTGTTTTTGGTCTGGTTGCAGACTTCGTGGATTATCGTTCTTGTGGGCTGCGAACTCACGTATTCTATTCAGAACGTCAGCAATTATACGACGGAATATTCAGCCGGAAATATCAGCATGGGACTTCAAAAAAAGGTTGCGGTCTTGATTATGACCAAAATTATCGAAAGTTTTCAAAAACAGGAAAAACCGAAAAACGCCTTTGAATGGAGCGAGACGCTTAAAATCTCACAAAAACTTTTTCTTTTTATAACCGGACGGCTTCAAGAGGTCGGACTTTTGGCTGAAATCCGCGACGACAAAAATTCTTCGCCGACTTACATTCCGGCAATGGACATCAGCGAAATCACTGTCCACACCGTTTATGAAAGGTTTGAAAACTTGGGACACGACAGCGATTTTCCCGTAAAAATCAACGGAGACTTTATAAAAATAGAAGAACTCTGCAATCACAAGGAAAGCGAGTTCTTCAAAACATTAGACGGTATATTATTAAAAAATTACCATATATCATCTTCCTTGACAGACAGTCTCGAAAGTTCGTCTTCGTCAACTTCTTCTGAAACTTCTGCAACGGGTTCAAAAACCGACTGAGGCTTTTCAGGCTCGGCGTTTTCTTTTTCCAAGATGTCCCAGATTCCGTAAACCAACTGGTTTAGGCCTTCTTTTGTAAACGACGAAAACATAAAGCACGGCAAATCTTCGGGAAGTTTTTTCTTGATGTCCGCCAAAATTTCCTCGTCAGCCAAATCGCATTTTGAAACCGCCAAAATACGTTTTTTGTCCAAAAGTTCGGGATTGTATTCCGCCAACTCGTTGAGAAGGATTTCGTAGTCTTTTCTTACGTCGTCGCTGTCGGCAGGAATCAGAAAGAGCAGGAGAGAGTTTCTCTCGATGTGTCTTAAAAATCTCAGTCCCAAGCCTTTGCCTTCTGACGCGCCTTCTATGATACCCGGAATGTCAGCCATTACAAAACTGTGTTTTCCGCCTACGTCCACGATTCCGAGTTGCGGAACGAGCGTCGTAAAAGGATAGTCCGCGATTTTGGGTTTTGCCGCCGAAATTGACGACAAAAGAGTTGACTTTCCCGCGTTCGGAAAACCTACCAAACCGATGTCCGCTAAGACTTTGAGTTCAAGGATTTTCCAGCCTTCTTCGCAGTCTTCGCCGGGCTGTGCATATCTCGGAGCCTGGTTTGTTGACGATTTGAAATGCACGTTGCCCAGACCGCCGCGTCCGCCTTTTGCGATTACCTCCTCCTGACCGTCTTCGGTGATTTCAAAAAGCACTTCAAAAGTTTCCGCGTCTTTTGCCACCGTTCCGAGCGGAACGTCAATGATAACGTCTTTCCCGTCTTTGCCTTTCCAAGTGTCCCTCATGCCGGAAACGCCGTTTTCAGCGATGATGTGTTTTTGGTATTTGAGGTGCAGCAAAGTCCAGTACTGCTTGTTGCCGCGGATTATGACGCTGCCGCCTTTTCCGCCGTCGCCGCCGTCGGGACCCGCTTTCGGACGGTATTTTTCGCGTTTCAAATGCGCACTGCCGGAACCTCCGCAGCCCGATTTGACGTATATTTTAACGTAATCTATAAAATTATCCATTTTTTCCCTTTTTTTTATAAAAAATTATGCTTGTGCGTGCTTCAAAAATTCGGCATGAGCGAGTTTTTCTTTTGCGTAATCAAGCGTTACGGTGTACGAAGTGAGGTTTTTTGACGGTATTTCGTACATGACATCGAGCATTATCGTCTCGCAGATGGAACGCAGACCGCGTGCGCCGAGTTTAAATTCAATTGCTTTGTCTACAATATATTCAAGTACCTGGGGCTCAAAATCCAAATCCACGCCGTCCATCTTGAAAAGTTTTACGTATTGACGGATAATCGCGTTTTTGGGTTCGGTAAGAATGTTTCTGAGAGCCGTTCTGTCAAGCGGGTCAAGAAACGTCAATACGGGCAAACGTCCGATGATTTCCGGAATCAGTCCGAAGGATTTCAAATCCGTCGGTGTGATGTATTGCAGGAGATTGTCCTTGTCAATTTTTCCCGTATCGCGTATGGAGTTGAACCCGACAATTTCAGCGTTGATTCTCTGAGCGATTTTTTTCTCGATACCGTCAAACGCGCCGCCGCAAATAAAAAGTATGTCTTTTGTGTTGACAGAGACCATTCTCTGTTCGGGGTGTTTTCTGCCTCCGTTTGGCGGAACGTTAACGATGCTTCCTTCAAGGATTTTCAAAAGTCCCTGCTGAACGCCCTCGCCCGAAACGTCCCTTGTGATTGACGGATTGTCGCCTTTGCGTGCGATTTTGTCAATTTCGTCAATGAAAACGATACCTCTTTCAGCAAGTTCCACATTGTAGTCGCAGGCTTGAAGAAGGCGGCTGAGAAGACTTTCCACGTCTTCGCCGACATATCCCGCCTCGGTTAAGACTGTTGCGTCAACGATTGTGAAAGGCACGTTCAGAAGTCTTGCTATCGTCTTGGCAAGCAGGGTTTTACCCGTTCCCGTCTGACCGACCATGATGATGTTTGACTTTTCGATTTCAACGTCGTCGTTTTTGCCTTTGGTTTTTGACGGTTTCTGGTTGAGACGTTTATAGTGATTGTAAACAGCCACGCACAAAGATTTTTTGGCGTTTTCCTGACCGATGACATACTGGTCGAGAAAATTTTTGATGTCCGAGGGTTTGTAATTAAATTCGATTTTGCCTTTTGGCGTGCTGCTGCTCTGGGGAATGGAACTTTCCACCAAAATCTGATGAGCCTGTTCAATACAATAATTACAAATAAATGCGTCCTGACCTTCTACAAGAAGTTCTGTCTCGCTTTTCGGACGGCCGCAAAAAGTGCATCTGTTTACGTTCTGTTTTGACATAATTAAAATATTATTTTTTCAAGTGCGCAAAGGTATAAATTTTTTTGAAAAAAACAAAATACTATATAACTTCGCTGCATCAAATTTTACAAAAAAGAATGAGCAGGAAGTTCAACACGAAAAAATTTATCAAAGACGTGCTTAACGACAAGTACGCGCTTGTTATCGGCAACGAAAACATACTTGACCCCAAAATAGAGCCGACAAGAGACGTTCATCAATACTTTTTGCGTATGGTGAACGAAAATTCCAATGTGGAATATGAAAATTATCTCGACATTGCCATCGACAAAAACGAGCGTATCAACCCGATACGGAAGTTGATTGAGGACGAAGAAATCCAGTTTCGCGCATCTGACGTCTCCAAAGAACTGATGGCTCTGCTCGAAACTCGCCTGTTCACCACCGTATTGACTACCACAACAGACGGATACTTGGAAGCCGCGATGAAAAAAGTTTTTGGAAACTCTCTCCGCGTTGTCAACATCTACGACAAAGAGACCGTTGACGAACTTCAAAAAGCGTTGAAAAACTGCCGCCGTGGTAAAAAATACAACCAGCCGACATTAATCTACGTGTTCGGTAAACTTGATGTGGACGACCTCGCCAAAAAATACATCAAGACCGATGCCGACGCAATACTCCTTATCGAAAAATGGATGCGTATGGACGTGGAGTCAAATAACGAAATGCTTGACTTTATCCGCAGCAAACGCCATTTGGCTTTGGGCTGCAAATACGATAACTGGTACTTCCATTTCTTTTGGTACGTTTTGACGGGCGTTACTAAGAGCGGCGAAGAAAACAATTACGACGGTCGGGGCGAAGTAGCATTCACACTCGACAAAGACGACAAGACGGAAGGCAGACTTTTTCAGTTTCTTGACCGCACCGACATCTGTGTCTTAGGCGATGCGACGTCTTTTATTACCAACATCACGAAAACGCTCACCGAGGACAGCGAAGACGCGCCGTTCCGTCAACAGATAGAGTCCAGCCGCAGACGTGGCGGCGTTTTCATCTCGTATTGCAGCAAAGACGCGCTGACCGCCTGTCAACTTTTTTACCAACTCTGTGATAAAAAAATGGACGTTTGGCTTGATAATGCACGGCTTTTTGGCGGCGACAAATACGAAGGCGTGATTGCCGATGCCATCAGCGCAGCAAAGGTTATCGTTACGGTGCTTTCTCCTAACGTGGCGGAAGACTTGAAAAACGACTCCACCAACCACTATTACAACAAGGAATGGCGCATGGCGCAGCAGTTCGACGACAAAACCATAATACCTTTGGCGGTTAACGGTTATGACCTCAAAGCCGACTATCATCAGGTTTATAAAAAAATCGTCAATCAAAAGGCTTCGGGAATCGACCTTATGGACGGCGAAGGATTTTCAAAATTAATTGAATCAATTAACGAACACTTGTAAAAAAAATGACCGATAATATATACAATCCTTGGGCGGGACTTGCCTCTTACGAAGACCCGGCGACTGCCGAGCGTAAACTCAAATTCTTCGTACGCGATGACGACAGGTATGACTTGGCACGTCGTATTATGTTCAATG
>JAEEXW010000233.1 GCA_016287995.1 Bacteroidales bacterium | reverse complement strand
TGTTTTTGTATGAAGAACCGCAGAATACAGGGGTGAAAATCAAGTTGATAGTTGCTTTTCTTACGGCTTTCTTAATCTCTTCAACAGTGATAGTAGAAGGATCAGAGAAATATTTTTCCATCAGAGCCTCGTCAACTTCGGCAACTTTTTCCAAAAGTTTGTCGTGACAATCCTGATATTCTTGTTCGTATTCAGCCGGACGGGGGATTTCTTCGTATTCTTTGTCAACGAATTTATAACATTTACCCGTAACAACGTCGATAACAGCGTAGAATTCATCTTCTGAACCGCAAGGAACTTCCATTTTAACAGGGTGAGCATCAAGCATTTCGTCCATTTGTTTTACAACTGAATCGAAATCAGCACCCGAACGGTCCATTTTGTTGATGTACGCTACTCTGGGAACGTGATATTTAACAGCCTGATTCCAAACTGTTTCAGATTGGGGTTCAACACCGCCTACTGCGCAGAAAACAGAAACCAAACCGTCCACAACCCTCATTGAACGCTCTACCTCCATCGTGAAATCCACGTGGCCGGGAGTGTCGATAAGGTTAAGGTCGTAGCCTTTCCAATGTGCGGAAATTGCAGCAGACTGAATTGTGATACCTCTTTCCTGTTCTTGTTTCATAAAGTCCATTGTGGCAGCACCATCGTGAACTTCACCGATTTTTCTGTTTACTCCGGTGTAAAACAAAATACGCTCTGAGGTAGTTGTCTTACCTGCATCAATGTGGGCAGCAATACCGAAGTTTCTTAATTTTTCTAATGACATCGTGTTGAAATGTAAATTTTAAAAATTTATTTTTAATTTGGGCGCAAAGTTAGAAAATATTTTTAATGTATGAAATGTTTTTTTGAAAAATTAATGTTTTTTTTCAAATTTCATAATCCATACAAACTCTGAGTTTTACATTCGGTTTTACCGTACCTTCTGCAACTTTCACATGCGCGGGGTGTACGGCATAACCTTTCAAAGCCTCAAAACTCTCCATTGTAGAGTCAAGCATAACGTCAGCGTTGGAGGTTTCGAGCGGATTTATGTTGACTTTTATTTCTTTTAAACCCGGTACAACGCCTTTTAATGCTTCCAAACCGTTTTTGATTTCGTTTTTGGCTTTCGTTCTTTCTTCCAAAGAAAGTTCGTCTTTCAACTGCCAAAGTATAATGTGTTTTACCATTTTTTTATTACTGATTATTAATTGTGATTTTTTTTCGGTGTGTCGATATTATAATGAAGTCCCACGCTCTCACGTCTGCGGCGAGCCATCTTGATAACAAGCCAAGCCGTGTTGATTGCGTTTCTTAATTCGCAAAGTTCAACCGTGATTTTTGAGCGTTTGTACAACTCCTCGGTCTCGTTGTAAAGAATATAAAGGCGGTCGAGGGCGCGTTTCATTCTCTCGTTGCTTCTTACAATGCCGACGTAATAAGTCATTATCTGTTGCAACTCTTTGAAAGACTGAGTAATAAGAATTTTTTCCTCGTTGCTTACCGTGCCTTCGTCGTTCCACTCGGGAATGTCCTGACGTATTGACAATTTGTCCAAATAATCCTTTGAGTCGAGTGCCGAACGGTGTGCAAAAACCAAGGCCTCCAAAAGCGAGTTTGACGCTAAACGGTTTGCGCCGTGAAGTCCCGTGCAGGAGGTTTCGCCGCCCGCGTAAAGGTGCTTAATCGTTGTTCTGCCGACCTCGTCAACACGGATTCCGCCGCAGAGATAGTGCGCCGCCGGAACAACAGGTATCGGTTTTTTGGTGATGTCAATGCCGATTGACAGACATTTTTCGTAAATGTTCGGGAAATGCTTTTTCAACTCCTCAGGATTAGTATGGGAAGCGTCCAAATAAACGTACTCGTCGCCGCGGATTTTCATCTCGTTGTCGATTGCGCGGGCAACAATATCACGCGGTGCAAGACAGCCTCTTTCGTCATATTTTTCCATGAAAGTCTTGCCGTCCTTGGTCTTCAAAATCGCGCCGAATCCCCTCATCGCCTCGGTTATCAAAAATGACGGTCTTTCGCCCGGATGATAAAGCGAAGTCGGGTGGAACTGAACAAACTCCATATTGTCAATAACGCCTTTTGCCCTGTAAACCATTGCAATACCGTCGCCGGTGGCGATTGTCGGATTGGTGGTAACCTGATAGATGTTGCCTATGCCGCCGGTTGCAAGATATGTGATTTTTGAAAGGATTTTTTCAACTTTGCCCGTATCCTTGTTCAAGGCATAAATGCCGTAGCACTCAATGTTGTCGTCGTAACGAGTAACCGTCTGACCCAAATAATGCTGCGTTATAAGTTCAACAGCAAAATAATGGTTTACCAACTCGATGTTCGGGTTCTTTTTGCAGGCTTCCACCAAAGCCCTTTCAACTTCAAAACCTGTGTTGTCTTTGTGATGAAGGATTCTAAAATCGGAGTGTCCGCCTTCTTTATGAAGGTCGAATGTTCCGTCGGGACGTTTGTCGAAATCTATTCCCCACTCCACCAACTCTTTGATTCTTTCGGGTGCTTCTTCTACGACAATCTTCACAATATTTTCCTTGCTCAGATAATCGCCCGCAACCATAGTGTCGTGAATGTGTTTTTCAAACGAATCCGTCGGGTCGGTTACCGAAGCGATACCGCCCTGCGCGTAATTGGTGTTGGCTTCGGTTACATCGTTAGCCTTTGTAACGATTAAAACCTTGCCAAATTCTGCGGCTCTTAAAGCAAAACTCAGACCGGCTACTCCGCTGCCTACTACAAGAAAATCCGTCGTTCTCATGTTGTTATGTGCTTTTAGTTTGACGGCAAAGGTAAAACTTTTTTTTATATTGTGCAAATTTTATATGTGTTTGAGCCGCAAGCATTGCGGCTCTACATAGGGGGCGCATTACGGAGTCCGATACGTAGAGCCGCAATGCTTGCGGCTCGGCTGATACAAAAGGTTAAATATAGTACCGTATGTTATTTACAATTTATTTTGTACGTTTTGCCGGGGACAACATCAAATATTATCTTGCCGCCGCTTACAACTGCGTTTTTGGCGTTGGTCTTGGCAGAAGAGCAGCCTTGCGGCAACTCCCGGCTTATCGTAACCGGCTCGTCAAGGGTTGTAAGATTAGTCTTCTCTTTACAGCCTGTAATCACGGTGATTTTGTTGCCTTTCTTGATTTCGCGGATTGAAAGAGCGTCGCGTTCAATGATATACTTGGAAATTTGCGCAAAAGTCGCCACCCAAAATTTCTGCGGATTTTTGGCAACGTATGCGAGATGTTTTTCCAATTCTGAGGATTTTATGGGCGAATATCCGCCGTCATCGTCAATGCCGTGAATAAGAAATGTACACCAGCCTTTTTGCGAAACGCCCTCGTCAACCCACTTGTTGAACTCCTCAGCGGTGTTAACGTCGCTCTCCGTGCCGACACCTACCGACGAAATGTCAAACATATCGGCGGGCGTCGGCGGCTCAATGTGGCGGCTGCAACAACGCGCCGAAATGTAATATTTTTTGGAGATTTCTTTGTGTGCCGACGCGCAATACGGATATACAAGTGTGATACATTCCGCTCCGGTGTATTGTCTGATAATACGTTTTGACTCGCTACATTCCTGCTCAAACTCCAAGGCCGAAAGTTGCGCCATGTTTTTATGGTTGACAGTGTGCGAGGTTACTTCGTGTCCGTTACCGGCGACAGTCTTCAATTTTGGCCAGTCGTCAGGCTTCACCCACGTGGTTACGACATTGAGCGAGGCTTTTACGCCGTATTTGTCAAAAAGCGGTATCGCGACCGGCAACTGATTTGGTGTCAAATCGTCGAGGGAATATGTAACAGCACTTTCACTGAAACCATGCCACGGCGCAACGGTATATTCTTTTAGAATTTGTGCTTTGATAGTGCAAACAGAAAATACCGCCAAAACTGTAATAAATAATTTTTTGTTCATATTATTTGTATTTTTTTAAAATTTTATTCATACTTTGAAGTATCTTTTTAATTGATTTTTAAATGTTTAACCGCTTCAAAATTATTGTTTTTTAACGGGATAGCAGCAAAGGGTAATGTTAATTTTATATTAATGATTTTTAACGGTCGTTTTTTCTTGACAACGGAGGAAAAAAAGTGTATATTTGCACAAAATAAAAAAATTATTACCATGCCACGATTCATAGACAGTGGAAACTTGGGTTTCCAGAGCATCATCAATACAGGTTTTGTTGACAAGAGCGGTCTGTTGAACATCTTGAATAAGAATATGGACACCGACAACCGTTTTATGTGCATATCCCGCCCGCGACGTTTCGGCAAGTCGGTGGCGGCGAGAATGACGTATGCCTATTACGACAGGTCGTCAGATTCGAGGTCGTGGTTTGACGGCTTGGAAATCACCAAGTCGCCCGATTTTGAGAAACATCTCAACAAGTATCCTACGATTTATATCGATTGGAATACGTTTGCAAATGTGCCGGACAAGGATAAACTTAATGAAGCGCAGAAGCAAATAATTGAAAACTTGAAAATATCTTACCCCATATTGGAGGAGCAACATTCTTTGAGCAATGCATTGAAGGAAATCAACCAAAAGACGGGCGACCGTTTCATCCTTTTGATTGACGAGTGGGATATGCTCGTCAGGGACGTTGACAAGGATGTGCAGGACGATTATGTCAATTTTCTTCGTGCGATGTTTAAGTCCAACGATGCCAACGATATTTTCCGCCTTGTCTATATGACGGGCATCCTGCCGATTATCAAGATTAGGACGCAGTCGGCTTTGAACAATTTTGTGGAATACAGCATCATTGACCCTGGCGTTACCTCTAAGTATTATGGTTTTACAGAAAAGGAGGTGAGGGCTATCTGCAAGGAGCACAAAATGAATTTCACCCTTATGAAACATGCATACGACGGCTATATCATCGGCGACCAAAAGTCGATGTTCAATCCGTACTCTGTGATGATGTCCATTCATTTTCGCAATTATGTCAGTCATTGGTCCAAGACGGCGTCTTTTATGGCGGTTGAGACATATCTGCATATCGACGCCGACAATGTGCGCACCAAAATTATCAATATGATGGGCGGCGGCTCTGAAACAGTACAGGTTGCAAGTTTTCGCAACGACATGAAAAACATCGAGACCTCTGACGATGTGTTCACCTTGTTGGCGCACCTCGGCTATTTGTCTTACGACCCAAAGACACAGAGCGTCCGGATTCCAAATACGGAAGTTACGCAAGAATTTTGCAACGCAATCCGTATGACGGGTTGGAACGAACTTTCTCAGGCGGTAGGTCGCTCATTGCAACTTTTGG
>JAEEXW010000232.1 GCA_016287995.1 Bacteroidales bacterium | reverse complement strand
CCCCAAGGCGCGAAACGGTCAGGTGATAGACTTCATGCATACGCAGAATGTCAACAGGAATTTCAATTGGGGATTTAGCGTTGGACTTGTTGGCTCCACGGGTCGCATCAGCCGTCAGCACATGAGGAACACCACCTTCACGCCGCAGATGAGTTACACCGGTAAACACCTGAAAATCCACGCATTCTACAAGTTCAACAAGTTTTACACCGAGGAGTATGGCGGCATCATCGACACCATCGACATCAAGAACAACCGTTTTACCACCAAACTCGAAAACACTTTTAGCACATGGGGGCGGCGCACATGGGAGTTAGCGGGCGAATATTCGGAGGGAAAGACTGATTTTCAGATAATTAACGACTCCACAAGAACGGAGATTTATACGCCGAGGCTTGCGTTCAATTATGTTTTTTCCTACGACAAAATATTCCGCACGTATCAGGACGAGGACATGGACATGACATTTTACAAGGAGTTTCATCAGACCACAGTCCCCACGTATGACTCGCTTTTCTTCCGTTGCCTTACCAACAAGGCACAGTTGAAAATATTTGAAACACAGTACTTTCCGTGTGTGCGCGGCGCGTTGGGCGTGGAAAACGAGTTGTATTACAATTTTAACGGCTACCTCGCCGACAACTCCAACCACAAGTACACCAACACTTTCATCGAAGGCTCTATAAGCAAAAACAAGTCGCGAAACCTCATCCTCAACGCCTCCTACCGCCAATACCTCACGGGACGCAAACTCGGCGACATGCACATCAAGGGCGACCTGGGATTCAAATGGTTTAAGGGCGAATCAGACACCGTTAACTATATAGTGAAGGCTGCGGTGGATTTCCGCAACGAGGAGCCCACCTACTTCGAGCAAGAATATTACGCCAACAATTTCAGGTGGAAAAACGATTTTGACAAGCGTCAGACCCTGCGCATCGGCGGCGAGATAGAATTGCCGAGGTGGCATTTGAAGGCGGGCGTATCCAACTATGTATTAAACAATTACGTCTATATCAACGACAAAGCCGTGCCGCAACAGACCAAAAAAGCGATTACGGTGCAGAGCGTGAGCCTGATGAAGGATTTTTTTGTGTGGCACGTGAGGTTTGCCAATCGTTTTACGTACCAGCACACCGACCACAACAAAATAATGAACCTGCCAAATATCGCGCTCTACCACGCCACGTATTTCGAGTTTTACTTGGTTAAAAACGTGTTACTCACGCAATTAGGCGGAGAAGTAAACTTTTCGACAGAATATGACGCGTTCGGATACTCGCCCGCAACCTCAATTTATTACCCGGTCTTAAAAAAAGAAGTTACCGAAACCACGCCCGAAACAGAAGCCGCAAAACCCGCTTTCAAAAAATACAACCCCGGAAACTATCCGCTTTTGAACGGTTTTGCAAACATAAAAATACGCGGTGTTTTAATGTTTTTCAAATGGGAAAACATCTGCAACGGCTGGCTTAGAGACTGGTATTATTCAACCGACAACTATCCGTATCAAGATTTTCATTTTATGTTCGGAATTTTATGGAGGTTCGGTGATTAACCCCAAAAGCGGACTCATAGTATTCGCTACTAATTTTTTAGTAAAATACTTACTATTAGGTATTGTGCTCTGAAATTTTTTTTCATAATTTTGCGGTTTAGTAAAGTAATAACAAGCAATCAATTATGAAAAAAAATTTTTTTATCTTAGGCGTATGTCTTTCGGCATTGATATTGATGTCAACGGCTAACCATTTTATTGCAACCACAACAACTGCACCACAAACCAACGGAACGGCTAAATAACAACCGTTAAGAAAAATGCACAAAATACTTTCATATATAACGTTAATCCTGCTGACAATAAAAACCTTGTCGGCACAAAACTATAATGTGGAAGGCACGGTAAAAAATCTTTCCGATTCTTTGCCGGTGCCTTTTGCAACCGTTGTTTTAGGCGACAACCTCCTTTGGTGTGTTACCAACGAAAACGGATATTTTATTTTGAAAAACATTCCCAGAGACAATATAAAAATCACGGTTCAATGTCTCGGTTTCGTTAAAAGGGAGTTTGTTGTCCGCCGAAACATGAAACCATTAAAAATTTTTCTTCAAGAGGACGACCTCACAATCGAGGAAGTTACCGTTACGGCAAAAAGAACCCAAAACGAAGCCGCCTCCACTTACTCCCTCGACCGTACTGCCTTAGATCACAGTCAGATAATAAGTGTCAGCGATGTCGGCAGCCTTTTACCGGGCGGCAAAACGGTCAACGCCTCTTTAACTGATGACAGCAGAATAAGTTTAAGAAGCGGGGCTTCTGAATTAGGCAACGCCTCTTTCGGCACTGCTATTGAAGTGGACGGCGCAAGAATTTCAAACAACGCCGCAACCGATGAAACCTCTGGCGCGTCAGTGCGCAACGTTTCGTCTTCAAACATCGAAAGCGTAGAAATCATAACCGGCATTCCGTCAGTAGAATACGGCGATTTGAGCAACGGCATCGTCAAGGTCAACACCAAAAAAGGTAAAACGCCCTTTGTTATTGACCTTGCAGCAAACCCACACACAAAACAAGTGGCACTCAGCAAAGGTTTTGACCTAAAAAATCATGCGGGAATGTTGAATCTCTCATTTGAACACGCAAAATCTTATTCCGACATAACAAGTCCGTACACATGTTATCAGCGCAACGTAGCCGACGTAAAATATTCCAACACGTTTTTAAAGGCTTCCAATCCTTTGATGTTTTCGTTTTCGCTGAGCGGCAACTCCGGCGGTTATAATTCGGAAGACGACCCCGACGCTTTTTCCAACGAATACACAAAAAAGAAAGATTACGTGCTGAGGGCATCGTCAAAAATCACGTGGCTCTTGAATAAGCCGTGGATAACCAATTTTTACGCGGGAATTTCAGCCTCGGTCTCTGACAAAACTGTCGAAAACAATTACCGCAAAAGTGAGTCAGCATCTCAACCGTACAGCCATGCCAAAGAAGAAGGATATTTTATCGCCGAAGAATATGACAAAAACCCGGTAGCACCAATAATTCTTTCGCCCGTCGGCTATTGGTACGTTAAAAAATTTTCAGAAATTAAACCTATGGACTTCGCCTTAAAAATCAAGGCCGACAAAGTTACTGAGGCCGGCAGCATCAAAAACAAAATCACCATAGGCGGCGATTTTTCGTCATCGGGAAATCTCGGACGCGGTCTCTATTATGACGATATGCGTTACGCCCCAGATTATAGGGAATACCGCTACGACGAATTACCATTTGTCAACAACGCTGCATTTTATGCAGAAGATAAATTTGAAACCGCAGTGTTCAAAAACTTGAAAGGCTCTGTTTTTCAGGCAATTTTAGGGTTAAGAGAAGATTTAACAA
Organism: Bacteroidales bacterium; assembly: GCA_016287995.1. Lineage (GTDB taxonomy): Bacteria > Bacteroidota > Bacteroidia > Bacteroidales > UBA3824 > UBA3824. The sequence goes on along the minus strand of JAEEXW010000232.1, from coordinate 1,949 downwards.
TGATTTCCGGCTCTGACTACGGCACGGTTTCAAGCCTTAGTCCGAGGAGCAATGCAAAACTCATTTTTTGGGACGACAGACAGAAAAAATTTAAGTCGCTCAGCATAAATTTGGGTTACGGAAAAAGCGTAAAACTGCCCTCTTTCCAAATTCTTTATCCTGAGCCTCAATACGCCGGCGACAAAGTATTTTCGTCAACCTCCGACGAAAGCGGCACAGCGTTTTACGCTTATTACAACCGTCCTTTCTCGGCAGAAAGAAACAAAGACCTGAAATGGCAGTCTGCAAATCAAGCGGAAATAGGCTTGGAAGCAGAGTTCAAAGGCATAAAATTTTCTATTTCACTATTTAGAAACGAAACCAAAAATCCGTACATTCAAAATACTATTTACACGCCGTTTGTATATTACCGCAGCAGTTTGGAAAATAGTGCGATTGAAATTGAAAACCGCATTTTCTCAATCGACAGAATTTCCGGCGTTGTAACCGTCAGCGACAAAACAGGCTCACTCCCAAACGAAACTCTGCCTCAAACCGCTCTCAAAACTTTTCGCAGCACGCCGACCTACGTTAACGGCACACCGCTAAAAAGGAGCGGAATAGAATGGATTTTGGAATTTCCGCAAATAAAAGCCTTAAAAACTTCAATGCGTTTTGACGGTAATTTCTATGCCTACAACGGTACTAACGAGGTGTTAACGCCATTCAACCCTTCGGCCGTAAACACCGACGGCACAAAATTCAATTACATCGGTTATTATGTCGGGACTCAAAACTCTTACTCCAACGGCAGCATAAAAAAGGCTGTTAATCAGAATATTACATTTACAACCCACGTACCTAAAATAAGAATGATTGTCAGCCTAAAAATAGAAACTACGCTTTATAGATATTCACGGACATTGATGGAAAGCGGCAAATATAATAACGTTGCCTTTGCTTCAAAAGAAAGCGGCTCAACCTTAGGTACGCCCTACGACAAAAGTATGAGGGACGTTTTTGTAACCGTTTATCCCGTTTATTATTCCACATGGGAAAACCCTGAAAAGTTAATCCCGTTTGAAACGACATACATTGCCTCCAAAGATTCCGACCCCACGCTTTTTGCAGACCTCGGAAAACTGACATCAACTACAAGTTACAGTTATAACTTCAACCCCGAAAAAATTTCGGCGTATTATTCGGCAAACCTCAGCATAACGAAAGAAATTTCAAAACTTGCTTCAATAAGTTTTTATGCCAACAATTTTTTCTGTCATAACGGAAACGTAAAATCCACGAAAACGGGGCTTAAAACCTCGCTCTACGACAGCGGTTACATTCCGCAGTTTTATTACGGTATCACACTAAGAATCAAAATTTAAGAAGACTATGACGAAAAATTTTTCCATATTATTTTTTGCGGCACTTATTTTCCTAAACGCATGCAACGGAAAATTTGAAGAAGATTTTGCCTCTAAGGACAACCTTCAAAAACTCTCGCTTCAACTCTCCTACCCTGAGGATTCTCCTTACGGAGCAACAGAAGGCGTTGAGATAAGGTTAACAGACAATGTAGGCGGCGTTTTCCTTAGCAAAACTGACAAAAACGGCATTGCAATTTTTCAAATTCCGTGCGGCATTTATTCGGCAAGTGTCAGCGATGAAAAAGGTATTTATGTCTTTAACGGCAAGTTGAGCGACATAATAATCACCTCATCTAAGGAAGTGTTTTCAGAAATAAAACTCTCTACTGCCAATATCAACAAATTGGTTATCAAAGAGTTGTATTGCGGAGGCTGTCAACTTGACGACGGCGGAGGTTATACCAAAAACGACAAATACGTAACCGTTTACAACAATTCACAAGACACGGTGAAAATCAATAACTTCTGTCTCGGAGTCGGCACGCCGTACAATTCGAGCGGCACAAATACCAACTACTCGCAAGGCGAACTCATTTACGCAAA
>JAEEXW010000231.1 GCA_016287995.1 Bacteroidales bacterium | reverse complement strand
ATTTGGCGTATTCCTCTTTTGAGACTTCGCCTATACAAGGTACACAACAATTTTTTATGTGATAATCCAAACAGACATCGTATTTCCCTTTATTAACGAGTTCTTCTGTCATAAGCGTTTTGCAGATTCTCAAACGGAAAAGCCGTCTGAACATATTCAAAACGTTTCTCATTGCTACCACAGAAGGGTAGGGACCGAAATACAGACTACCGTCAGCGTTTTTTTGCGGGTAAAAAATACCCTCGGATAGTCCTCGTTGGAGATACAAATCCACGGATAAGTTTTATCGTCTTTTAAGAGAATATTGTAACGCGGCTGAAATTTTTTTATCAGTTTGTTCTCTAATAAAAGTGCGTCTGTTTCTGTGCTGACACAGATATTCAGAATATCACGGATATGACGGACTAATACAGCCGTTTTTCCGACTTGATTTTTTTCGCGGAAATACGACGATACGCGGTTTCTAAGATTTTTCGCTTTACCGACATAAATAACGGTTCCGTTTTCGTCCAAAAAATTATATACTCCCGGACTTAGCGGCAACGTTTTCACTTTATATTCTAATTCGGACATGGTTGAAGGTCTAAAACTTCAAATTTTTTTCAAAATTAGAAAAATATTTTCAGATGTAAAACTTTTTGGAAAAAAGTTTATAATTTTGCGAATCTTTTCAATTATTCGTTTATGAAAAAAAATGGAAATTTCGATTCATAAAGCCGGTGTTAACGATGCAGAACGCATAAACAAAGCGGCTCAAATAGTTTTTACACAAACTTTTACGCCTGTAATCGGTGCAGAGCAGACGGCATATATGTTAGAAAAAATGTATGATGTTGACGGTCTGAAAAAACAGATTTCCCAAGGTAGGAATTTTTATTTAGCGGAAAATTCTCTCGGAGAAATTTGCGGATATTTAAGTTGTTTTCAAAAAGACGGCGAAGTTTTCAGGATTGAAAAACTTTATGTAATGCCGGACTATCAAAAAAGCGGTCTCGGTAAACGTTTTTTCGAGTATGCTATTTCGTTAGCGAAAAATCTTACTCCTTCGCCAAAATGTCTTCAACTTAATGTCAACAGAGAAAATCCCGCCGTCAAATTTTATCTCCATATCGGCATGAAAATAGCCTCGCAAGGAGATTTTGTTTTCGGCGGCGGGTATTTTATGAAGGATTATATCATGGAATATGAATTGTGAAATATTTTATATTTTGTCAGGAAAATATTGCTGTTCTGACAATTAAACTATTTCTCTTTAATCATCTCTTTAAATGCTAAGGAGAAAATCAAATATCCGGTGTTTCCCGCTATCGTGCCCTCGTTCTGTCCCCAAAGGAAAGGCCAGTCGTCAAAGTTTTCAAAATGGTCGGGCTTGCGGAATAGTATGCCGGGTGCCATATTGCCGGGTATGAACGAAAAGTCAGCACGGTTGTTGCCGTAAAAAACCGCTTTCGGACGCGCTGCGCCTACTGCCGCAACAAGCGAATAATTGTGGTACGGGTGGCAGCCAAATAAATATGCAGCCGTTTTATAGGCATATTCCTTGCTGATAATTTCAGGGAAATATTTGTGCGCGTAACAAACTGTCGTTCCGAAAGATACGGTCATACCGCCGCCAGCCCAGTTGCCCAAGCCAATCGGAATGCCGTAAGGATTGTCAATGTTAAGACTGTCAAGATAAACTTTGTATTTCTCGATGTACGGACGTAATTTTTCTTTATAATTATCTGACATAAAGGGAATTGCGTCAAGCGCAGTTTGGAGCGTGAAATTAACGTTGAAATCCAATGCTTTCCAAATTTTCTCCTCAAACGCATTTAAATATTCTTTTTCGTTAGTTGCCGCATAAAGTTGAATGTCGGCAGCAATGTCGCCGAAACCTCTAAGCGAAAGTTCGTCATGTTCGCCGCTTGTATGACGGCTGTTTCTGATTTTTTCTGTCAATTCCTGTGATTCTTTCAAAAGGCGTTTTGACTGAATGATGGCGCGTTTTGCAAGGTCGTCGTTATAACCCGTCAAAACACGTCCAGATGCTGCAAACATTGTTGCTGCACGTGCGTCAAGCATAGGATTGCGTGTGGTAAAAGCCCACATGTCATCTTTTGTACCGCTTGATTTGCCGTCAGCGGATTTTGTGTAAGGCGGAAGTTTCGGGTCGTAATGAAGACCGTCGGTAATTGACGCTGCGTCGCCAAGGTGATGGTAATTGTCAAGAACGGCGTTTGAAAGCGTTGAAGCCATGTGTCCGATTTGCTCCGCTTGCGCAACAAGGTTTAAAACGCCGTGTTCGATGTACTGCAAAATGTCAGGCACGCCGTCAGGACGATGAAGGTCTACATAACGCTGCTGTTCGCTGACAAAAGTTTCGTCCCTTTCAGAGCGGAAAAGATCCCAAGCGCGGACAAGACTTTGAACAACGCTGATGTTGGAGCCTGTTTCGATGTCAAAATCGCCTGCGTCAAAATATCCGCCGACATTCAAGCCCGGAATAAGTTCGTAAGGCTTGAATTTAGTATCGGTGCTTTCGCCCTGAAAATGCAGGTCAAAATGGTCGGAAGGCGGGGCTTGAAGATAACCTTCTTTGAAAGGTTCGCCGTGCCAAATTCTGTAACCTTCGTTTACCGTTATGTGGTTCATGTGAATCGGAATCCAAATGTCGCTCGTGGCATCTGTGATTTTGTCATAGACATTATCGCTGATGATAAAATTTCCCGTTTTTGTATCGCCGTACTGAATATAATAAACGCCCGGAGTTTTTACTTCCGTAAAATCAAACTTTACATAATTATATTTAAAATATTTGCCCCAAAAATCTGTTTTACCTTCGTAAACTTGTTTGGGAGAAGCGTTATCGCCGATTTTGAAAATTTTAGCCGTCGGGAGAATTTTATCGTTTTTGTCAAGTTCTATAACGGCTGTTTTGGGTTGTGACGGTATATAGCCGACCTGCGAAAAACCGATGTTAGGCTCACGAATCCAACCGTCAATGGCATGAGGCTCGATAGTCCAAGAAATAACTTTGCCGGTTTTGTTATGCGGAATTTCGCTGTGAAGTACAAACCAGCCGTTTTGGGCAATCATTCTGCCGTCGTAAAGGCTGATTTCGTTTTCTTCTGACGAGATTTTTATCATTCTTTCGGGACAGTCTGAGGCAAGGATAAAAGTACGGCCTTTTTCCAACGGTTCGGGGTCAACGAACTTATTTGTTCCACGGTCGTCGTAAGTTTTAAAACCTTTGAACTGACGCGGTTTGTCTTTGTTGTCGCGGGCAACGGTTGTGCTTGCGGCGTATTTAGGAAAGAGATTCGGTCTGCCGTCGGTTAAGAAAGTTTTTGACCAATACTGCGAAGGTAAAAATTCGAGATTGAAACCTGCGTCTTTGAGGACTTCCGGGACGGGTTTGTCAACAAAAACCGAAATTTCGATGGTGCTGCCTTTGGCGGTCGCAACGATTTTGGAGTCGAAATCGTAATCTTCGTAACGTAGATTGACTTCGATACTGCCATTTTCTTTGTTGACTTTACGGCTGACGGTTTTCGGAACGAGGTCCCATTGTTCAGGGGTTTTGTTGAGACGGACTGCACCGCCTTGAATCGTCCTTACACCGTGATGAATGATTTCGATGCCGGAATTTTTTTCGTCGTTGAACCCGCCGTTGAAATCATTGCTGTAAACAAGAACGTTAACACCCTGACGTTCAAAATATTCGAGGTCGTTGAGGGTTAGATTTTGCGGTACGTTGGTTTTGCCGCCGCCGCAAGAGGCAAACATTGCGGCAAGGGAAATGTAAACAAGTGATTTTTTCATGATGTGAAATTTTAAGTGTTTATTTATTTTGACTGACAGCAAGTCTCGGAGTTTAACGTTATGGGAAGTTTTTTTTGATGTGAAAAAAAATTATAACCCGTGGAAATGTCGAAAAAAAAGTGAGATTTCCACGGATTATAGGCTAAAAATAGCTTATAACCCGTGAAAATGTCAAAAAAAAAGTAAGATTTCCACGGGTTATAGTTTTTTTTAGTATATTTGCAACGTAAAATCAATCTTTTTAATTATGCTGATAGGACGCGAGAACGAAAAAAAACGGCTTTTAACTCTCCTTCAAAAGGAGGAATCACAATTTTGTGCGGTTTATGGACGGCGCAGGGTCGGAAAAACTTTTCTAATCAGGCAGAGTTTCAACGGGAACTTTACATTTCAACACACTGGTCTTGCAAATTCTACTTTGGAAGACCAGTTGGACGAGTTTAAAGAATCGCTTAAAAACTATGGTTTGAAAAATTGCAAAACACCCAAAAACTGGCGTGAGGCGTTCAGATTTTTAGCCGCACTTTTAGAACAGTCCATTGAGAAAAAAAAGGTTGTTTTTATTGACGAACTTTCGTGGATGGATACACCTAAATCCAACTTTATCAGTGCATTGGAGCATTTTTGGAACTCTTGGGCTTCGGCACGCAAAGACATCGTGCTGATTGTCTGCGGCAGCGCAACTTCGTGGATTGTCAGCAAAATTATAAAAAATTATGGCGGACTTCACAACCGCCTGACAGAGCAGATTTATCTCCGTCCGTTCAACCTTTACGAATGTGAATGTTTTTGCAAGGCTGCAAATATGGAATTTTCTCGTTATGACATTTTGGAGTTTTATATGGCTCTTGGCGGAATTCCGTATTATTGGAATTTTATCAACAGAGAACTCTCTGTAAGTCAGAATATTGACAGAATATTTTTTAGCAATTCAAGTCCTCTGAAAAACGAATTTTTATCGCTTTATTCGTCATTGTTCAAAAACCCCGAACCGTATCTTGAAATCGTTAAAACCCTCGGCGAAAAAAAGGCGGGAATGACACGTAGCGAGATTTTGTCAGAGACAAAAATGAGTGATAATCAGATTTTTAGTCGTGTTCTCGAAGAACTTGAACAATGTACTTTTATTCGGAAATATTATGCGTTTCAGAAAAGGACAAAAGACGTTATATATCAACTAATTGACAATTATACGCTGTTTTATTTCCGGTATATTCAAAAAAATTCCAAACGCAGCGAAAATTTTTATTCTCTGTCGGAAAATAATTCAATTAGAAATTCTTGGAGCGGTTTGGCGTTTGAAAGGGTTTGTTTTTGGCATATCAACCAAATAAAGCAAAAGTTGGGAATTTCGGGTGTCGGTGCTGGCGTAAACTCTTGGTTTACAAAGTCGTCGGAACTTTATGACGGAGCGCAGGTAGATTTGCTCATTGATCGCGACGATAAAGTGATAAATCTTTGTGAAATAAAGTTTTACGGTGATGAATTTATAATTGACAAATCATATTCAGAGAATTTGCGGCATAAAGTTTCGACTTTTAAACTCGCCAC
>JAEEXW010000230.1 GCA_016287995.1 Bacteroidales bacterium | reverse complement strand
AATTTGCTAACAAACATAATAACAATATGATACAGACTTTTAACCTCATTCTCGGGCTATGGAAAATTTTTCGGGTAAAGTTAATTATTTTTTTGGGATTTTTCATTAATTTTTTTGTGAATTTAATGAAAAAATATTATAAATTTGCATAATTAAATATTATCGTTATGCCGGCACAAAAAGGGATTATATTTGATTTTAACGGGACTTTGTTGTGGGACACTCCGTATCACAACAAGGCATGGAATATTTTTTTGAAGAAATACTCTATCAGTCTCACCGACAAAGATATACATGAAAATATGCACGGTAAGACAAATGCAGAAATCTTTAAGTATCTTTTCAAAAGAGATTTTTCGGGGGAGGAGTTGCAGACTTTGGCCTCTGAAAAGGAAGGTATTTACCGAAATCTTATTTTAACGGATAATTTTCAGTTGCATGATGGCGTAACTGATTTGTTTGATTATTGTTTGGAGTGTGCGATTCCTATTGCGATAGCCACGAGCAGCGATGAAGAAAACGCGGATTTTTATTATCGTCGTTACAATTTAAAAAAATGGTTTATAAAAAATCGTTTTGTGTACAACGATTACACTTTTAATGGCAAACCCGAACCTGACATTTTTTTCCGTGCTGCCGAACGGCTACTATTGGAGCCGGAAGATATTATCGTTTTTGAAGATTCGCCCTCAGGAATACGCGCTGCCGAAAAATTCGGCGCGGGAAAAATCATCATCGTTAATTCTGCTGGTGAAGATTATTCAATGTATACTCATCAGGTGATTTCAGATTTTGAGACGGCTAAGCGGCTTATAAAAATTGACATTGAAGATTCCAGAATTGTGGAATGGGAATAAAAAAAACGGCGGAAATAAAATCCACCGTTTTTTTTATTTTGTTTTGCCGAAAATTCCGCCGATTGAAAACATAATTTTGTTAAGACCGTTTTTGTCCAAAACTTCGTCGCCGTAGTCGTTATAAAGTTTTGCATCGGAGGTAATCGTGAGATTCATTCCAACTAACATACCGAAAAAACGGCAGAAATTTATTTCCATCATAATGCCCGGCGTTACTGCGAAAACTGTTTTTGAGTCGATTTCTTCGCTGTTTGAGCCGCTGCTGCTGATACCGTCTAAGGAGACAAATCCGTAACCGATTTTTACGGGAATATTTATGCTGACTTTTCTGTCGGACAACAATTTCGGACTTACAAATCCGCCGAACCCGCCGTAAAAATAGTACAAATCATCATAATATCTACTCGAATAATCGTAAATACCTAACAGACCGTTGAAATAACCTCCGACCCGTAATTTGTTGTAAAAGTTTGCGCCCACAACTCCTGTGCAACCGAGAGCGGCATTTTCTCCAATAAAACCAAAGTCGTAAGTAATTCCACCACAGAAGTTTACGCCTAAATTTGAGGCGGGTTTTATCATGTCGCTTTCAAAGCCTGAAAAATCCGGCATATCATCTTGACCAGCCGCGTTTATAGAAATAAACGCGGCGGTAAGAAGTGCAAATATTTTTTTCATTTTTTGCCGTTGAAATGCTATTTATCGAGCGGAAATTTGCTCATCATTTCGTTAACCTCGCCTTTAACTTTTGCGATAACGTCATCATTATTAATGTTTTTGATAACGGTATCAATAAAATCAACGATTCTAACGATTTCTGCTTCTTTGATTCCGCGGGTTGTGATTGCGGGAGTACCGAGTCTGATACCAGAAGTCTGGAATGCCGAGCGGCTGTCAAAAGGAACCATGTTTTTGTTAGCGGTGATGTCGGCTTTTTCCAAAGCGATTTGAACCTCTTTTCCTGTAATATCGGGGAAATTCTGACGCAAATCAACTAACATCGAATGGTTGTCCGTTCCGCCTGAGAGAATTTTATAACCTTTGTTGATAAGTTCTTGTGCCATAAGAGCGGCATTTTTCTTAACTTGTGTTTGATAAGCCTTGAACTCAGGAGTTAAAGCCTCACCGAAAGCCACTGCTTTTGCTGCGATAACGTGCTCCAAAGGTCCGCCTTGAATGCCCGGAAATACAGCAGAATCAAGAAGTTGTGACATTGTTTTGGTAACGCCTTTGGGAGTTTTTAGGCCCCAAGGATTTTCAAAATCTTTGCCTAACAAAATAATACCGCCGCGAGGACCTCTTAACGTTTTGTGAGTTGTTGAAGTTACGATGTGAGCATATTTCAACGGGTTTTTCAAAAGACCTGCTGCGATAAGACCAGCGGGGTGAGCCATATCAATCATCATTAATGCACCGATTTTGTCGCAAATAGCGCGCATACGCTCGTAGTCCCAATCTCTTGAATAAGCCGAAGCACCACCGATGATGAGTTTCGGTTTTTTCTCCAACGCAACTTTTTCCATTTGGTCGTAGTCGATAAGACCGGTTTTTTCGTTGACGTTGTAAGAAATATGATTGTAGAGTTTTCCTGACGAATTGACAGGTGAGCCGTGAGAGAGGTGTCCGCCGTGGTCGAGGTCAAGACCCATAAAAGTATCGCCCGGATTCAAAACTACTGACAAAACTGCCATGTTTGCTTGTGCGCCTGAGTGCGGTTGAACGTTAACCCATTCTGCATCGTAAAGTTTTTTAAGTCTTTCGATAGCGATGTTTTCAACTTGGTCTACGACATGGCAACCGCCGTAAAAACGTTTGCCGGGCAAACCTTCGGCATACTTGTTGGTTAAAACAGAACCCATTGCACGCATAACTTGTGCGCTTACAAAATTTTCAGAAGCAATAAGTTCAATGCCGTTTTTCTGACGGCTGTACTCCTTTTCGATAAGGTCAAAGATTTCGTTATCCATTATATGATAATTTGAATTTATTATGTGCGCGCAAATTTACATATTTAGAATGTAATTTTCTAATTTTTTTTATAATTTAATTTTCTTTTAATATTGGAGGGGAAAATGGTGTAGCACTTATCATGTATTGGATGCTAAATCTTTTCAATTTCTTCCTCAGTTAATTCTGTCGCGGACATAATTTGTTGAGTTGTTAATCCCATTTTTTTGAGTTTGCGAGCGGTTTCAAGTGCCTTTTTGTAAAGTGTACTGTCAAGTTCACTGAACTCTTGCGGAGTTTGCTCCCATTCTTCCCAATTAATTGTGTTTATGTAAGTTTCGGTTTGTATTCTAAGAGGTTTTACATCATTTATTGCTGCATTCCAAACATCTATGTCAGACACTTGTGAATACCCGTGAACTAAAATATTACGCATACTAATAACTTCTCGCCAAGGAATGTCCGTATAAGTATTACGAAAATCTCTTGTGAGCATGTTAGAGGCTTCTCCTATAACTTCTATGTTTTTCATCACGGAATAATATATACGAATGTCGGCAGAAAAGTCGTCAAATGTAATTCCGTTAACTATAAGTTCTACATTTTTGGCGTATTTGACAATATCTTCCAACCGTCCCTTGTCTCTTTTATGTTCTCTCATAAATCAATTTTTTATCGTGATTAACACTTTCGATTGCGTATGGACGGAGAGTACCGTTTTCAACAAGGTCAACGTTGCGGTCAAGAATGTCTTCAAGATTGTTTTTTATACCGGCAATTTTCATAAGCCCTACGGTTTGTTTTCTGTCGTATTCCACAAGAATATCTATGTCGCTCCACGGAGTGTCTTCTCCACGGGCAAACGAACCGAAAATCCATGCCTTTAAAACAGGTTGTGTTTTAAGGTATTCGGCTATCGCATTTGACATTGCCGTCAAAGTTTGATTTTTTAATTTTTGTCTGATTTCTGTAACTTCCATAATCAAAAACAATTTTTGCAAATTTAAGAAAAGTTTTTGAAATCACCTTTATTATATACGCAAAATTTTTTCTCATTTTTTTCTCTGATTTTTAAATTTCTTTCTCTATCTTTACGGCATAAATTAAAAAAAGAGTTTACGAAACAGAAAATTTTAACTAACATATTATAACATTGGGCTTTACGCTCTTATTCTCGATTTTGCAGAATCCGCCAAATTTTGTTCGACGAGAGAATGAGTTGCGAATAAAGGTTCACGCTGTATTGCGTGAGCCGTTTTCGTGCTTATTTGTCGTCATGGGTTCTTGGCGGAGCCTGCAAAATCTAAATAAGCATTTGAGATTAGAAAACGGCTACACGCTTTTTTATTTGCTTATTGTGAGAAAATGTTTGAAAAAACTTGAACTAAAAATGAACACGATTCACATAGGGCAAGAAATAGAGGCAGTATTCAACAAAACGGAACATTCAATCTCTTGGTTTGCGAAGAAACTGAATTTTGACCGTTCCAATGTATACAATATTTTCAAGCGCAAAAGTATTGATACCGACCTTCTTTTTGAAATTTCAGAAATTCTTGATTTTGATTTCTTTATTTTGTACAAACCGAAAGTGTGAAAATATTTCACGGTTTTGTTGAAAAAGTTTCACGAAAGTATGGAATAAGTTTCACGAAAAATGTATGGCAGGGGAATAATTGTGTTTTATATTTGCAATGAAGAAAACGGAAAAATCGAGCCGCCGAAAAGGGTGTAGAGAAACTAAATTAATTGTTGACTTATGGAAATTATATCATTTGGCGACACATCTATTTTGAATGGTATGTCCGACTATGACGCTGACAACGAATGTAGGCGTGATTGCAGCGATTGCCGTGATTGTGGCGATTGTCGTCGTGATTGTAGCGATTGTAGCAGTGATTGTTTCAATGATTACGACACCCACAAAGACGATGTATGTTATGGCGAATGCGGTGATTGTCCGGGATACGAAGATGATGACGGTAATTGCTACGACTAAATCCTCGCAAGAAGGATATAATGGTTTCGTACATATCGACACTGTGTATGAAACCATTATTCCGTTGTAATCAACCAAACGGAAATTTTCGAGCCACCGAAAAGGGCGTAGAGAAATAATACAAATTGTTTGACAATGGAAATATTAACATTTGGCGACACATCCATTTTGAATGGACAGTCTGACTATGATGCAAACAACGAATGTAGGCGTGATTGCGGAGATTGTCGTGATTGCAACGATTGCACTTGGGAATGCCCTCATTGTGAAAACGACGATTGTAACGATTGTTATCGCGATACAAGCGAAGAGGACGATTGTTCCGATTGTGGAGCTGTAGACTGTTATTGGGACGATCCAGACTATCGTTGCGAACCACACTGTGAATGGAATGACTAAGACATTGTTATGCGACACTAATGGTTTTAGACTAACATATTAAGTATGAGACCATTATGGCGTGTCAATTAACAAAACTGCAACAGAAAGGAGAGTAATGAAACTAAACAAAATGTTTGCTTATGGAAATAATAAAAATTGGCGACACATCTATTGTGA
>JAEEXW010000229.1 GCA_016287995.1 Bacteroidales bacterium | reverse complement strand
CATTCTGAATCAAATTCGCAATCAGTTTTGCTCCGATTGCAACTCTCGGCTTGTCTTTGCGGTCCTGACGCGCAAAACCAAAATACGGAATCACGGCGGCTATCTTGTAGGCGGAAGCCCTGCGTGCCGCGTCAATCATCAACAGCAACTCCAAAAGATTGTCGGCGGGTGTAAAAGTAGACTGTATGATAAACACATACGCACCCCTTACCGATTCTTCCAGGCACGGCTGAAATTCGCCGTCGCTGTAATGGTTCATCGTTACTTTTCCTAACTCAATCCCGTATTTTCCGGCAATCTGCTTCGATAAATAAAGCGATGTAGTGCCTGAAAAAATTTTAATGTTAGTACTTGCTGACATTTTTTTATCAATTAGGTTTTATTTAATTACAAAGTTTATCATTTTGCCCGGAACAACAATTGATTTTATTAAAGTTTTACCTTCAATAAGTTTTTTAAGTTTTTCATTTTGAAGGACTTCTTGCTCAATTTTATTTTTGTCCCAATCTGCCGGCAAATCCAAAGTGAACTTGGTTTTTCCGTTGATTGCAACCGGATAACATTTTGTGGAATCAACGGTGTATTTTTCGTCAACCTCCGGAAAATTAGCATCGTTAATCGAAGTGTTATGACCGAGTTGCTTCCAAATTTCTTCCGTAATGTGCGGAGCAAACGGTGCGAGAATAATTGTTAACGGTTCCAAGATTTTTCTCTTGTTGCATTTTAACGATTGCAACTCGTTGACACAAACCATGAAAGCACTTACCGAAGTGTTGTACGAAAGTGCGAGAATATCAGACTCAACTTTTTTGATAGTCTTGTTCAAGGCTTTTAATTCTGCCTCTGTCGGCTCGTCTTCGCTAACGGTAAACGTATCAGTTTTATCAGTGTAGAAAAGTCTCCAATATTTTTTCAAGAATTTGTAAACGCCTTCTATGCCGCCAGTGTCCCAAGGTTTTGACTGCTGAATCGGACCTAAAAACATTTCGTAAAGTCTTAACGTGTCTGCTCCGTAACTTTCAACTATTGCATCGGGGTTAACTACGTTGAACATAGACTTACTCATTTTTTCAACAGCGTAGCCGCAAACATAGTTTCCGTCTTCGAGAATAAATTCAGCGGTTTTGTATTCGGGACGCCAATTTTTGAAGGCTTCAATGTCAAGAATATCATTTTTAACAATGTTGACATCAACGTGAATTTCTGTTGTATCGTACTTGTCTTTCAAGCCGAGCGATACAAATGTGTTGGTATTCTTGATTCTGTAAACGAAATTGCTACGGCCTTGAATCATACCTTGATTAACAAGTTTTTTGAAAGGTTCTTCCTTGCAAACGTAGCCTAAATCGTATAAGAATTTGTCCCAAAATCTTGAATATATAAGGTGTCCGACAGCGTGTTCTGTTCCGCCGATATAGAGGTCAACATCTTGCCAATATTCGTTAGCCTCTTTGCCGACGAGTGCGTTGTCGTTTTCGGGGTCCATATATCTTAAATAGTATGCTGACGAACCTGCAAAACCGGGCATCGTGGAAGTTTCGTACGGATAACCGTCAGCGGTTTGCCAGTTTTTAGCGCGGCTGAGCGGCGGCTCGCCTGTCTCTGTCGGCTGATAAGAGTCGATTTCGGGCAATTCCAACGGTAGTTTGTCGGTCGGGAGCATTGTCGCGCGTCCGTTTTTGTAGTAAACGGGGAACGGTTCGCCCCAGTATCTCTGGCGTGAGAAAATTGCGTCGCGGAGTTTGTAGTTGACTTTTCTGTTGCCGAAACCTCGTTTTTCAACTTCCCTGATTGCTGCCTCTTTTGCCTCTTTGACTTCCAAACCGTTGAAAATGCCGGAGTTCATCATTTTGCCTTCTTTTGCGTCATAACTTTCCTCGCTGACGTCCGCGCCTTCTATAAGCGGAATTATCGGCAGAGAAAATTTCTTGGCAAAAGCGTAGTCGCGGCTGTCGTGAGCGGGAACTGCCATAATTGCGCCTGTTCCGTAACCTGCCAAAACATAGTCGCTTATCCAAACCGGAATTTCCGCGCCGGTAAAAGGATTGATTGCATACGCGCCGGTAAACTGTCCCGTAACGGTTCTCGTGTCGGACATTCTTTCGAGTTCGGTGCGTTTGCTTGCGCCTTGAATGTATTCTTTAACAGCCTCTTTGTATTCGGGCGTTGTTATCTCGTTAACGTATTGGCTTTCAGGTGCTAATACCATAAAAGTTACGCCGTAAACCGTGTCCGGACGAGTGGTGTATATTTTGAGTTTTTCGTCAGAATCTTTAATCTCGAAAAACATTTCGCAACCCTCAGATTTTCCAATCCAGTTTCTTTGCATTTCTTTGAGTGAGTCAGACCAGTCTATCTTTTCCAAGCCTTTCAACAGTCTTTCTGCATACGCCGAAACTCTCAAAAGCCATTGAACCATCGGTTTTTGAATCACGGGATAACCGCCGCGCTCCGAAACGCCGTCTTTTACCTCGTCGTTAGCCAAAACGGTTCCAAGTTTCGGACACCAATTGACCATCGTTTTTGCTCTGTAAGCCAGACGGTAAGAGTCGATTACGGAGTCTTTTTCTTCCTGATCCATGCCGTGCCAAACCTCAGCGGGAAATGTTGGCACTTCCGAATGAGCGGCGTTGATTTTGAGGTTTCCGTTTTGTTCAAACTCATGAATAAGGTTTTCTATGGGTTCGGCTTTTTGTGTATCGTTGTTGTAAAAATGGTTGTACATCTGGACGAAAGCCCATTGAGTCCACTTGTAATATTTAGGGTCGCAAGTGCGTAGTTCTCTTGACCAATCGTAAGAAAAACCGATTTTTTTGAGTTGGCTGCGATAACGGTTGATATTATTTTCAGTAGTTACAGCGGGGTGCTGACCTGTCTGAATAGCGTATTGTTCGGCGGGAAGGCCGAAAGCATCGTAGCCCATCGGGTGAAGCACGTTAAAACCTTTCAACCTTTTGTAACGGCTGTAAATATCCGAAGCGATATAGCCTAACGGGTGTCCGACGTGCAGACCCGCTCCCGAAGGGTACGGGAACATATCCAAAACGTAAAATTTGGGTTTGTCGGAATTGTTGCTTACTTTGTAAGTCGAATTTTCCTCCCAGTACTTTTGCCAGAAGGTCTCAATTTCCCTATGATTGTATTCCATTTTTTTAAATCGTCAAATTTTTATGCCGCAAAGTTAGGATTTTATTTCGGATTATTTTATAATTTTTGAGTTAATTTTATGACAACTATAAAAAAAATGAGTTTTTATGAAATTAACTTTCGTAAAGTTTATTTTTTTTTCTAATTTTGAACATCAAAAAATAATGTTGAAATGGAAATTAATATTGATGAGTTGTTTGAAAAACAGTTTGAAAGAAGCATTCATTTCAAGAATGTGTTTAAGAATATAGACAATGTTAAAACGCGTAAAATTGAGTTTGATAATTTTTATTATGTTTTGCAGTTTAATCCTTGCCGTATAGGGTCTGCTACTGCTGACACTACAAAAAAAGTCAGTTCAAAGGAGTGTTTTTTGTGTGAAGGACATCGTTTTGAAAATCAAATCGGTGTGGAGTACAATAGTAATTATGATATTTTTGTAAATCCTTTTCCAATTTTCAAAAAGCACTTGACTATTGTGGACAAGCATCACGTAGAGCAGGAAATTTTAGGTCAGGAAGATATTATGATAGAAATGGCTGAAAGTTTGCAAGGGTTTACCGTTTTTTATAATTCGCGGCATAGCGGGGCTTCTGCTCCGTTTCATAGGCATTTTCAGGCGTGTTCTTCATACGAACTTCCGGTTTTTGCGCAATGGAATACACTTTTTTTTGATGAGGGGAAAAACGTTAAAAAACTTTCTGAGCAATGCGTTTTGAAATATGACGGAACTCGGTATTTTTTTATGATTCAGACCTCTGATAATTTATCAGCAGGAGAAAATTTGAAAAATATTTTGTTGCGGTTAAAAGAAGTTTGTCAAACGGTTTCTCCTGAGGCAAATGTTGGTGTTACGGTAGAGAAAGGAGTTTATAAAATTGTTATTTTTCCAAGAAGTAAGCACCGCCCCGAAGAGTATTTTACGCAAGGCGAAGAGCATTTGACAATCAGTCCCGGTTTTGCTGATATGGCGGGTATAATTCCATGTGCTGTGCAGGAGGATTATCTCAAACTCAACAAAGATATGATTATTTCGGTTTTCAATCAGGTAACATTAGAGGTTAAGACGATATAACTATTAAGACTATGGACATCAGAGCGGTTAACAACATATCGGAAAAGGAAAAAGAATTAGACAAAAAACTTCGACCTCTGACTTTTGACGACTTCAACGGTCAGAAAAAACTTAGGGAAAATCTTGAAGTTTTTGTCAAGGCGGCAAAATTAAGGGGTGAGGCGTTGGATCATGTTTTGTTTCACGGACCTCCGGGTTTGGGAAAGACAACGCTTTCAAACATTATCGCTAACGAGTTGGGCGTTGGAATGAAGACAACTTCTGGTCCCGTGCTTGACAAACCGGGTGATTTGGCTGGTCTTTTAACAAACCTCGACGAAAGGGACGTTTTGTTTATTGACGAAATTCACCGTTTGAGTCCCGTTGTGGAAGAATATCTCTATTCGGCGATGGAGGATTACAAAATCGACATTATGATTGACAAAGGACCCGCTGCAAGGTCGGTTCAGTTGTCTCTGAATCCCTTTACTCTTGTTGGGGCAACTACAAGGTCGGGACTTTTGACCGCGCCTTTAAGGGCAAGATTCGGCATAAATCTTCTCTTGGAATATTACGACGTGGAAGTTTTGTCAAGAATTATAATGCGTGCGGCAAATATCATAAAAGTTGACATTGACGCGCCCGCTGCCGGAGAAATTGCTTCGCGTAGCCGCGGAACGCCCCGTATCGCAAACTCGCTTTTGAGGCGTGTCAGGGATTTTGCGCAGGTAAAAGGCACGGGAAAAATTGACCTCGAAATCACAATGTACGCTCTTGACAATCTTAACATTGACTCTCTCGGTCTTGACGAAATGGACAACAAAATTCTTTGTACAATTATCGACAAGTTTCAGGGCGGGCCTGTCGGTCTTAACACCTTGGCAACAGCCGTCGGCGAAGATTCGGGAACAATAGAAGAAGTTTATGAGCCGTATTTGATAATGGAAGGTCTTTTGGAACGCACCCCAAGAGGACGTGTCGTAACGGATTTCGCTTATAAACACCTCGGTAAAAACAGAATATCACCAGAAGACGAAATTCAGTTAGAATTGTTTTAGTTCTTTTTTGTAAAAAAGAACCAAAAAACTTTTATATTCGCGCTTCGCGCGGAGCGGCGTACATAACTTACTCCGCGCGAAGCGCGTATATAAAAATTTTCCGG
>JAEEXW010000228.1 GCA_016287995.1 Bacteroidales bacterium | reverse complement strand
CAATTGGGTATTATAGGATTATTTGTGTCATCAAATTTCTTTAAATCTTTACTACTTGGACATATTTTTTTCATCTCATTAAATGTCAATATCCTACCATTCATTGTTATTTGCACAACTTCACCATTGTACAAATAATTACAAGCGTCAACATAGTTTTCTAAATAGTAAAAATAATCAAATGAATCCTTTTTATTAATGCTATGTGGTACATTCTCATAATCTTTTTCATTTTTACCATTTTCCGTATATAAATAGTAAAACAAATCATTTGGAGTTATGAATAAACTATCAAATTGAGCATTCTTCTTTTTTAATTTTTTGATGACATCTCGACCAAAATAACCTGCTTCATCTCTATCATAAATAAACAAAACCTTCTTAATGAGATTTTTCCTAAATTTAATTAACGTATTCTCAAAAAAATGTTCAGTATTACCTGTACCACCTGAATTTAAAAAGAAGACATCCCTGAAATAATCATCATACCCTAACTGCTCAATTGCTTTCTTTATGATTTTTTCATCAGAAGGACCTTCGGATATAACAATATACGGTTTCCCTTGCATACCCAACGCATCTAACATATTACAATTATCAGTTTCAGCCAATGCTCTTGCTAAACTTTGGTTCTCACTGATTTTACCATTTTCAAGCATAAAAACATTTTCAGGGGGCATATTACTTACCATCACCGGATCATGGGTTGTCAGAATAACCTGTCCTTTGCACTCTTTAATCATCTTAAATATCATTGACTTCAATTTGGAGTCCAAATGAACGTCAACTTCATCCAACAAAATCAAAGAATTCTCATCAGCCAATACTTTAAAAATAAGAGTCAATATTAAAAATTTTTTTTGTCCTTCAGACAAATTTTCAATAACAGATGGGTTCATATACGTAAAAAAATCTATAGACAACCAGTCGTGGCTACTATTAGCTATAGAACCATACTCATATTGTTTAGCCATATGTTTGTTAAGTGCTCGATAATAAACAGACCATAAAAATTTAAATAAAATCTTAGCCTTATCTTTTGGAGTACGCATTTTTACAATGGAAAAATCAAACTTTGAATTACCGAATTGGCTGCGAAACTCCTCATACTTAGATGGATTATCCTCTATTTCAATTAAACATAGTAAATCATTAATTCTTATATCATTGTCATGCTCTATTCTATAATATTCATATATTTTTTTTGCTATTTCATTATTAAATACTGCATTTCCCGAAGAAACATTATCTATTCTAATGTTTTCATAAAGTTTAAAATTAAAATTATCTTTGAAATCAAATTTAATATTATTTTTCGATAAAAATAAGTCGATTTCACTTTCTTTTAAAAGAGATAAAGAAGCAATTGCAATATTAATAAAATTAGATTGAAGGAAGTAAATAGAATTAATCCCTCTCTCTTCATTAATTTTATCTGAATAAGGAGTAGTCTTCATATTATCGGTAATTGCCCGACTCCAATAAAATTTATTTAACGAATGATGTCCGAATATTGCAATAGGACTATACATAATGATTGAATCCAAAAATTTTTTACGGATAGCTCTTTCTGTATAATTATTATCAGATACAACATAATTTATCTTTAAAGGATTCGAATACGCTTCAACTTTGCTTAAATAAACAAACATTTTGGTCTCTTCTTTATCAATAAACTTTTTAGCTTTATCTTCCAATAAAAAAAAATTATTATTATACGATTTACAAACTTCATTATATATTTTTTTTATATCAGAGCACCATTTCCACGAATACTTAAGTTCATGACCAAAAACCTTAGCCATGAGATTTACCAATGTAGTTTTGCCGCTACCAGATAATCCAACCAAGGCAATGAAATTATCGACACGGTTAGAGAAGTCCAATTTCACACCTTTCTGAAAAATGCCATAATCCTGTATAAATTCTATATCCTCGATTCTCATTTTTTCCAAAATTAATTATGATGCAAATATAACTAATTAAACTTTCGCAAGTGATTAAAAATCAATAAAAAAAGCAAAATTTTGTAAATACACTGAAAATCAGTATATTTAAATGTCAAAAAAATCATGCTGCCGGACAAGATTACAAAAAATTTCAAAGAAATATCAAATTTTTTTGTCGAAAATTTCGATAATTCAGCCAGTGCCATTTTCTCGGTACTTGACATGCAGAAACTTAGCGACAAAAGCCTCTGTTTTTCAACCAATTACAATGCGAAATACAGTCAGACTGTTAAATTCATATTAATCCTCCTGATGCCGTTTTTTCGCATCAGAAATGTGTTAAATTATTGCAAGTCAATTTTTTATAGCAAAATTGACTGTGGCAAAGATACCTTGTATCGTTTCAAAAAGGACAATTCAATAAATTTCAGGAAGATTAATTTCCACATCGCCAAGAAACTGCGCAATTGTATCGATGACGGAACTGACAACAACTCGAAACTCCCCGAATGTCTTATCATAGACGACACCGATTTGGAGAAGACCGGCTACCACTTTGAGCTGCTCGGAAAGATATTCTCTCATGTAACACATTCATACATACTTGGTTACAAATTGCTATCTCTAATCTACAATGACGGCAAAAGCATTTTTGGACTTGATTTTTCACTGCATGGCGAACCCAGCAAAAAGGGCGACTATGGCATGACAAAGGCACAGAAGAAAAATCAGCATTACAAAAAAGACAGGAAAAATACCGAGCGTGTCGCCGAATATAAAAAGTCTAAACCAGAATGCGCAATGAAAATGCTTAAAAGAGCCTTTAAGCACGGCTTCAAAGCCCAATATGTGCTTGCCGACAGTTGGTTTTGCAGCATCGAACTGATAAGGTTCGTCATAAAAACATTGAAAATAAACTTCCTCGGCATGGCAAAGCACGGGAATACGAAGTATTTTCTTCAAGGAATGTAAGCAGCACCTACTACTAAACAGCTGTCAATCAGTGGATTTTGACGCTCAGATAGCTGAGATAACCTTTTCTTTCATAAGGTTCAACATCCTCTCCACTATACTTAGAAAACAAAAGTATGATACAATGGGCGGATTGTTTGAAGAAATAACCAAAGACACTCTCGAACTAACGATAAATGAACGTATTATTCTATTTATCAGAAATTTAGTTGAAAATATTAAGAAACAATTATACGATTATAAGAACACTTTACTTATTGATTTAAATATTGATAATCAATAAGTTAGAAAAAATGATAAAATTAGAATGATATGATTGTTAGTGTGTTATGGCACTTGCGAAAGTTTAGTAAAATTAAAGTGTAAGTATCCGACTTTATCAATCTAAATTTTCTTCCTGAATTTCAATAATTGCTCTTTCAAATTTTCTCTAATTGCGACAACAGCAACAAATACCATCAATAAAATAGTGTTAACGATAACATTTTCCGCCCAAAGCGAAATCGCGTAAAATCCCACCGTTAAACCTAAATATAAAACAATATTCTTAAAATCGTATTTGCAGACAAGATATTTTCTACCCCATAAAAACGTGATTATCAACATTATAAGATAACAAACAACATTTGCAACTGCGCACGCCATGAAACCAAATTTCGGAACAAAAATGTAATTCAAAACAATAGTTACAACCGCTCCGATTACAAAAATATAAATTCCGTAAACCGTTTTAGAGTTTAGTTTGTACCAAAACGACTGCAAATAAACCATGCCCACAAGCAGATGTCCTATCAAAAGGTAAGGCACAACCCTCAAACCGTCCCAATAAGTGCTACTAATAAAGTGTTTAATAATGTCAAGATAAAACATTATCCCTAAAAAAATAAACAGACCAAAAATCAGCAAATATTTATTAACTTTTGCGAAAAGTTCGTTGAAATCCTTCGAGCCCTTGTTTGAAAAGAAAAACGGATCGGCAGAATATCTGAAACACTGAATAAAAAGTGTCATCAAAACGGCTATTTTAGCATTCGCACCGTAAATTCCTAACTCACTGAGAATATAATTGTTAGCGTCTGTTATTCCATCGGGAATCGTGTAGAAAAACTTTATCGAAACCCTATCAAAAAACTCGTTAATCATGCCGGCTAAACCCGAAACCAAAAGCGGCAGAGAATAAACGAGCATTTTTTTCAGAAGCGCAAAATCAAAATTGTATTTCACCTTGAAAAAGTCAGGGATAAAAAGCAGCAACGTTACTCCGCTTGCAATCAAATTTGACAGAAAAACGTATCCAACGCCGAAATTTTCGTCGTATCCGCCCGCTTTTGGAAGGTAAAGGATAAAAAACAAATTCAAGCCGATGTTGATTGAAATGTTTATCAGTTTAAAAATGCCGAATTTTAATGCCTTGTTTTGCTGACGAAGCCTTGCAAAAGGAATTGACGTAAAAGCGTCCAAACCTAAAATTACAACAAAAAGTGAAATATAATTTACGTGGCTCTGATAATCCAAAACCTCCGCAATATTGCCCGCAAAAATCAAACCCGTCAGCACAAATAGAGAACTCGTTATAAATAAGGAAGTTGCAGCCGTTGAAAACACTTTATCAGCATTGTTTTCCGTTTTTGTAAAATAAAAATAGCCGGTCTCCATGCCGTAGGTTAAAAGAATCATCAAAAAAGTAACGTAAGTATATAATTCAGTGATAATTCCGTATTCGCCCGGAACAAAAACACGAGTATAAAGCGGCACTAACAAATAATTCAAAAGTCGTCCGACAATAGAACTCAACCCGTAAATGAAGGTTTGAGAGGCAAGTTGTTTTATTTTTCCCATTATGTTAATAACTTTTTTTTGCAAAAGTATAAATTTATTTTGTAATTTTGTGCAACGCAATACCGTATTTTCACAATGTCATGAATATTGAAGAAATTTTAAATAAAGCCGTTGAATTACAACCTATTACAGCGGAAGAAGGCGAGTTTTTGTTTTTTAACGCGCCGCTTGCTATGCTTAGTTTTTGCGCTGATGAGTTAAAAAACAAACTCCGCCCAAAAGAAAACTGCAACAAAGTCGGCTGGATTATTGACCGCAATATCAATCTTTCAAATATCTGTGTTACAAGATGTAAGTTTTGTAATTTTTCGCGTTCAAAAAATTCTCCTGAGGCTTTCGTTACAACGATGGACGAATACAGACAAAAAATTTCAGAACTTTTTAAAATCGGCGGACGACAAGTTTTGCTTCAAGGCGGCATGAATCCTGATTTTACGTTAGAAAAATATTGCGAATTGTTTTCGGAGTTGAAAAAGAACTTTCCGGGACTGATTCTTCATGCCTTAGGTCCCGCTGAAATTGCTTATATCAGCAAACAGTCTAAAAAAAGTTATAAAGAAGTACTTGAAACTTTACATTCTTCGGGGCTTGATTCTCTACCCGGTGCCGGTGCAGAAAT
>JAEEXW010000227.1 GCA_016287995.1 Bacteroidales bacterium | reverse complement strand
TTACCAAAGCGTGCTGACGTTTTATAAGGCGGTCTTTGATTTGATTGATAAGACCTTTTTCGCCGTAGAGGTCGAATTTCATTTCGGGAATGATAACAAAGTTGACATCGCCGGTTGCAAGGGTGGTGTTAGCGGCAATAAAGCCCGAATCCCTACCCATAAGTTTTACGATTGCGATACCGTTGTATGCGCCTTTTGCCTCGTTGTGAGCGTTGATACAGATGTTGCTTGCCTCTGAAAACGCCGTCTCAAAACCGAAAGACTTGTCAATAAAGCAAATATCGTTGTCGATGGTCTTGGGAACGCAGCCGACAGCGATTTTTAGTCCGCGTCTTTCTATTTCTTCGCTGATGTCCTGAGCCGCACGCAGAGTGCCGTCGCCGCCTATACAGAAAAGAATGTTGATGTTTTCCCTCTGCAAAGTGTCAACAATTTCCTCGCTTGACTGGTCGCCGCGCGACGAACTAAGAAAACTGCCGCCCAAAACGTGGATTCTGTCAACAATGTCCGGCGTTAAAGTTACGTACGGGTGGTTGTACTTTGAGATAAAGCCCTCAAAACCGTACTTTATGCCGATGACGTTGTGTACGTTGTAGCGGCGGAAAAGTTGCATAACGAGACCTCTAATCACGTTGTTAAGACCCGGACAGAGACCGCCCGCCGTAACGATTGCGACTTTTGTCTTGTTGGGCTCAAAATAAATGAACTCCCTCGGACCGGCTTTTTCAAACGAAATCGGTATGCGTCCGGTCTCCTTGAACGCATCCAAAGCCTTTGTTGAGCCGTCGTAAAGAATCCTTTCAGACTCGTTGACGTAGTCGTAGACTTCATCGCCTATCACTTTTGACAGATGCAGCGGCGAAGGCACGTGGCATTTTCCCAAACTTTTTACGTTGAAGTCTAATGAATTTAATTCTTCTTGTGTCATATTATCAGGTTTTATTTAAAGAAAATGATTTTCTGTTTTCCGCAGGTTGCCGAGCCGAAACGGGCGAAATGATAACATACTTCCAACATCGCCTGAACGGAGAACGGTTTTATTTCAGGATTCAAAACCTGTGTGTCGAGTTTCGCGATACCGTACGGAGTGCCGTCTTTGTAGATGCTCTTTGTACAGTAAGCGGCTCTTAATCCGAGACTTACGATTACTCTATCGCCGTTGTAAGGTGAAAAACCGAAACCGAAAACAAGGCTCGTAAACTTGTCGTTGAAGTGTGCGCTTACGTCTTCGCCTTCTGTGGTGACTTTTATGCCTGCCGCTTCAATGCGGTCAGCATCTCTTGTAAAGTCTTTTGCCGTTGAAAACTTGGGACCGAGTTCGCAGTAAAAGCCGTATTCTCCGGTGTAACGCGCCAAAAGCAAAAAGTCGGTTGTTTTCATGTCAAAATTGCTGGTGAGTTTTTCGTTGCCGTCGTTGAAATTGTTTTTGGGTTTGTAATCCGCACTCAAAAATTCCACTGACGCGCCGATTTTGTCAACAAAAACAACGCCTAATCTTCCGCCGACCGAATAAGACGGAGCCATAGGTTCATACTCCAATTTTCCGTTTTGAATATCTTTCTTTTGTTTGCAAAAGAAGATAGAATTTCCGTAACCGCCTTTTACAGCGATAGAAATCCAGTTTGGCGCACCGCCGCCGCGTTGTGCATATCCGCCAAAGGATATGACAGTTAATAAGATAACAGTTAAGACTTTTTTCATATTAATAAAATTTAAAAAACAAAAAATTCAACCGCGAATATAGCACAAATATTATGAATATTATTTAATTTTGCAAAAATTTTTTTCAAGATGAATCAGTTTTTTGAAAACAGAGGCTTTTGGTTCAGGCTTTTAACGCTGATAATCATAGCGTTAACGGCTGTTTTTATGGCAGTAACCTTCGGGACTGTTTTTGCCTCGTTATTTTTCGGAACTGACAAAATCGCCTCGCATCACATAGATACCGTCTTGTTTTTGCAGGCGTTTGTCTCTGTCGGGCTGTTTGTTGCGCCGCCTTTGGTGTATGCAAAGGTCTTTGACGAGTCTCTGACGCTGAAAAACAAGCCGAAACTTTTGTCAGCGGTTTTGTGCGTTGCTATAATGGCGGTTTCGATGCCGTTTTGCAGTTTTTTGGAAGAGTTGAACTTGCACATGAAACTGCCCGTTTGGCTTTCGGGCTTGGAAGACTGGATGCGCGCTCAGGAAAACAACGCTAAAGAATTGACGGACATGCTGTTAGGAAACAGAGAACCCAAATATCTGCTTTTGAATATTTTGGTAATAGCACTGATTCCGGCACTTGGCGAAGAACTTTTTTTCAGGGGGGTAATTCAGGACAGTCTTTTGTTGAAGACCTCGAAAATAAGGGGCTGGCTTTGCGTTTTGATAACGGGAGCGGTTTTCAGTGCGATACATTTGCAGTTTTTCGGTTTTTTGCCGAGGTTTTTTCTCGGAGCGGTTTTGGGGCTGATGCTGCTGATGACAAAAAGTATTTGGACTTCAATTTTGTGCCATTTTTGCAACAATGCATTTGCAGTGTTGGCGGCGGGATATTTTTCAACGGAAAAAATGAACGACGTACCGCAGGTTTTTGAGTTCAAAAGCGTAATTATAATAAGTGCGGTTTTAACGGCGTTTTTATTTTGGCAGTTGAAAAAAATTGAGGAAAAATAATTTTTTTATTTCGCCAAAATTTTCAATATTTGCATTTTGATATTTTAAAAATTTGAAAAAACGTAAAAAATGGCGGTACAAAAAAATGTAAAAAAACATCATAACGGCACTGACGCAAAACTGCTTATACGCAAGCACCGTCAGAGTTTTATGCTTAACGAACTTGAATTACAGGCACTTACCAAGTATTTCAAAAAATACAAAGTAAAAAATCACGCAAAATTTTTGCGCGAAACCGTTATGACTGCCGTCATAAAAAGATTTGAAGACGACTATCCGAGACTTTTTGAAGACACGAATAGTCATGGGAGTGAAAACACAATACAATTTTAAATATTAATACAGATAAAAATGATGAAAAAAATTCTATTAAGTTTGGCTTTATTAGCCTTTATAAGCACAGCATTTGCGCAGAGCAACCGCGAATGGTGGAACAAACTTACTCCGGCTTGGAAAAAAATCTTCCTTGAAGCCGAGTTCAAAGGCAAGGACATCGAGCCGACCGACGAGCAGTTGGAGGCGATGGTTTCTAACCTTCCTAACGTAAACTGTGCCGGCAACAAGGAAATTACAGACCTTAAACCTTTGGCAAGGTTAAGAAATCTGAAAAAACTTGATTGTTCGTCTACTAACATCAAATCGCTTGAAGGTATTGAAAGTATTATCAATCTCGAAGATTTGAACTGTTCTAACAACGACAATTTGAACTCTTTGATTCCGATTGCGAATTTGAAAAATCTTGTATCGCTTAACTGTGGCAACACGATGGTAAAATCTCTTGCGCCTCTTGCAAACCTTATCAACTTGAAAGTTTTGGATGTGCATTTTTGTACTGTTAACAATTTGTCACAACTTAGTGCGTTAACAAGACTTACGAGCCTTGATGTTTCCAAAAATCACAGTCTTTATTCGATTACGGGTATTGAGAAACTTACAAACCTTGTAACTTTTGACTGCTCTGAGACTTGCGTTGAAGACCTTTCGCCGCTTCAAAACCTCAAATCGTTGGAAAATATCAATATTTCTAACACGAAAGTAAGAACTTTGCGTCCTTTGCAGATGATTCGTACGATTCATGACATTGACTTTTCTGACACGAGGATTTCGGCTGCAAGTTTCGACTATTTTTATGCACATTACGCACCGGCAATGTTAAGGGGCAGAAATTTGGAAGTAACGCAAAAAGAAATTGACGATTTTACGACTACGTTCTTAAAAAAGAACCCTAACTGCACGATAGTTATAACTACGATTAAGTAAATAACGATTTGTGTTTATATTTTTGTAATAAAAAAAGAGGTTGCCAGTTTTTCTGACAGCCTCTTTAATTTTTTCATCTCCTTTTGAAAAAAATTACGATGCCACGGCAACGTTAGTAGCCTGAGGTCCACGTTTGCCTTCTGTAATTTCAAAAGTTACTTTTTGGTCAGCCAAAAGGTTGATTTTCTTGTTGTTAACATTTTTTACGCCCGTATAGTGGACGAAAATGTCATTGCCTTCATCGGTTTCAATGAAACCGAATCCCTTAGTGGTATCATACCACTTTACCTTCCCGGTACGTGTAGTTTGTGCCATTTTGTTATTGTTTTTAATTAACTTTGTCTGCAAAATTAAGAAAATAATTTTTAAAAACAAAAAAATCGTTACTTTTATGTTAAAAAAAAATACAATTACACTTTTCGTTATTTTTTTATTAACGTTAAGCAAATTATTATGTGCTCAAAATAATGTCTCTAAGAATTTTGTTATCAAGAAGTTGGATAGTGTTGTGATGGAGAAAAAGGTAACAAAAATGCTTTTTCGTCAAGCCTGCCAGGGTTATCCGTTTTGTAGATTTTCGGTGGATTCTTTAAGAAAAAATAAACATACCGGATTTAATGTTTACGGCGTTATTAATCCTTGTAACAAAGTGATAATTAAGAATATATATAGCATAGGGGAGAAAAAAATATCACCGAATTACATTGCTTATATTATCGGCATAAAATCCGGCGACTACTATAATGAAAAAAAAGTTAAAAATATAAACAAAATATTATCTGCCGACCCTCTGCTTGAAGTTATAAAAGAGAGCGGTAAGGAGTTTTTTCAAGACGGCGCAGATTTGTTTTTGTATATTAATGCATTAAAAATCAATACTATAAGAGCAATGGCGTCGCTTAATTATGATGAGAAGGACGAAAAATACGATATAGTCGGCAGCGCAGAGGTAAATCTAAAAAATAATTTTTTGAAAGGTGAAGAACTTTATTTTTCATGGGCAGGTTATAACAGAAATTCGCAAAATTTGGATTTGAACATAAGAATTCCAGCGGTTTTTAAAACTTATGCGACACCTGACATTTCTGTATTCTTTTCAAAGATTGATACTTTGTGCTTGAATATCAGAATGTTACCTAAAATATTTTTTAGGACAAGCAGTTTCGTCGAAGTGGGTGTTTTTGCTGATTTCAGAAAAATAATTCCGTCTTCAAAGGAAAATTTGCTTGGTATTACCGATACTAAGACTCAACTTTTTGGGGTGGAAACGGTTATGAAAGAAGGTGATTTTACATTGAAAAATGCTTTTTCTTTTGGTAGCCGCAACAAGAAAACGCTTTCGGAGGCTTTTTGCGCTTTTAAGGTGCATAAAAAATTTTTTTCCAACTTTTTTTATGATTTTTATTTTGAGGCGAGGTCTGTTATGACAAAGACAAAAATTTTTTATTACGAACAATATCCGTTAGG
>JAEEXW010000226.1 GCA_016287995.1 Bacteroidales bacterium | reverse complement strand
GAGGCTTACGGAAAAGACTTTTTCTTGGAGACGACAAAATACAATCCGCACTCGCCGTACAGCGCGTCAAAAGCGTCAAGCGACCATTTTGTACGGGCTTTTCACGACACTTACGGAATGCCAACTATCGTTACTAATTGCAGCAACAATTACGGTCCGTATCAATTCCCTGAAAAACTTATTCCGCTGTTTATCAACAATATACGCCACAAAAAACCGCTCCCTGTTTACGGCAAAGGCGAAAACGTCAGAGACTGGCTTTTCGTTGAAGACCACGCGAGGGCAATCGACCTTATTTTTCACGAGGGCAAAATCGCTGAAACTTACAACATCGGCGGTTTCAACGAGTGGAAAAACATTGACATTATAAAGGTGGTTATCAAGACTGTTGACCGTCTTTTGGGCAGACAGGAAGGCGAGGACATGAACCTTATCACTTACGTAACCGACCGCGCCGGACACGATATGAGATACGCGATTGATTCGACAAAACTTCAAAAGGAACTCGGCTGGGAGCCGTCGTTGCAGTTTGAGGAAGGAATCGAAAAGACCGTTAAATGGTATCTTGAAAATCAGGCTTGGATGGACAACATTACGAGCGGCGAATATGAGAAATATTACGAATCAATGTACGCTAACAGATAGAAAATGAACATTTTAGTAACGGGAGCCAACGGTCAGTTAGGCAGGGAAATGCGGATTTTGTCAAAAGGTTCGGCATTTAATTATATTTTTACCGATGTTGTTGATGCTGAGGGACTTGAAACCGTAAAACTTGACATCACGGATTTGGAGGCGGTAAGAAAAGCCGTTAAAGAAAACGACGTAAAAGTTATCGTAAACTGTGCGGCTTACACCAACGTTGACGCTGCTGAAACCAACGAGGCGTTAGCGGAAAAACTCAACGCCGATGCCCCTGAAAATTTAGCCGTTGCAATCAAAGAAAAAGGCGGACTTTTGATTCATATTTCAACGGATTACGTTTTCGGAAAAGAGCCTTACAACACGCCTTGCAAAGAAGACCAGACCGGCACACCGACAGGCGTTTACGGAAAAACTAAACTTCACGGCGAAGAAAAAATTAAGGCTGTCGGCGGCGATTATATTATTATCCGCACGGCTTGGCTTTATTCGGAGTTCGGCAAAAATTTCTGCAAAACGATGCTCAGTCTTTTGTCAACAAAAGAGCAGTTGAAAGTGGTTTTCGACCAAGTCGGTACTCCGACATACGCTCTTGATTTGGCGGTTGTAATCCTCAAATTTATAGACGGTTACGAGTTAAGCGGCAATAAAAACTGCGGCGTTTATCACTTCTCAAACGAAGGCGTTTGTTCGTGGTTTGATTTTACGAAAATGATTGCAGAATATTCGGGTTTGACAAAATGCAATGTTTTGCCGTGTCATTCCGACGAATTTCCTTCGCCGGTAAAACGTCCTGCGTATTCGGTTCTTGATAAAACCAAAATCAAAAACGCTCTCGGCGGAATTACGATTCCGTACTGGACTGACAGTCTGAAAAAATGTCTTGAAAATTTGAAGTAAAAAAGGGATTGTTATTGAAATTATCTAAAAGTTTCCGCTATAAAGGAAAGATTTATGTAAAAAGTTTCCTTTATAGCGGAAATTTTTGCCATAAAAGTTTCCGTTATAAAGGAAACTTTTGTATCTTTGCGGCATAACTAAAAAATCAAAAATTATGTTGGACAAAGATTTGGCTAAACGTTTAATCGTTGAATATCAGGAAATTGTAACCAATATTGAACTTATAGAGCGTGATATAACCGTAGATTACACGGGCAACAACGTCTTTGTGGGACTGCGCCGCGCCGGAAAATCGTATCTCCTTTATCAAAGTGTCAGAAAAATGATAAAAAGCGGACACAAAATTGATGAAATCCTATTTTTCAATTTTGAAGACGACCGTATTGACTCTTTAACTATCAGTGATTTGGATACTATAAAATTAGCATACGAAGAAATTTTTGACTCAAAGCCGGTTTTCTTTCTTGACGAAATTCAGATTGTAGACCACTGGGAAAAATTTGCGCGGAGGCTCGTTGATACCGGTTATCAGGTTTTTATAACTGGCAGCAACGCAAAAATGCTCAGCCGGGAAATCGCAACTACTCTCGGCGGACGCTTTTATATAACCGAAGTTTTTCCTTTTTCATTTGCGGAATATCTGAAAATCAAAAATTTGCCGCTTCCTAAAAATTGGCAGTACACTCCTTCTACCGCTGTCGTGAGAAATTTTCAGCAGTTTTTTCTAAGCGGCGGACTTCCGGAGGTTATTCAAAAGGACGAGATTTTTAAGCGCGAATGGTTGAGCAGCCTTTTCAACAAAATATATTTCAGCGATTTGGTTTTGCGTTACAATGTCCGTAACAGCAAGGCTCTCAAAGTTTTAATCCGCAAAATGGCTGAAAGTGTTATGCAGCCGGTTACCTACAACCGTATTGCCGCGATAGTTACCTCCGCCGGTTTTAAAATCAAATCCGAGACAGCCGCCGAATACTGTCAGTATCTCACCGATTCTTACCTGATGTTTTCGCTCGAAAACTACGCTGCCAAATTGCAGGAAAAAGTCTCGGTGAAAAAATACTATTTCAGCGACAACGGCTTTATAACTCTGTTGGTTACGGATGCTGACACTTCGCTGTTGGAAAACCTTGTTGCCGTTACCTTGCGCAAAAAATATCCCGAAGAACTGATGTATTTCAATTCCAACGTCGAAGTGGATTTTTACCTGCCCGAACAGAAAATTTCGTATCAGGTTTCTTATAGTATTAGGGACTCTCAGACAAGGGAGAGAGAAGTCCGCGCGTTAGTCCGTCTTAATAATTATATTCCTCAGAATCAGATGTTTATCATAACAAAGGATGAGGAAGAAACGATTGAGATTGACGGCTGCAAAATCGTTGTTTTACCGGCGTGGAAATGGGTTTTGATGAACAAATAAATTATTTTTTGGGGGCGGAAAAGTCTCACTTTAACTTTTCTGCATCAATCAAAATTTTCTCAAAATTAAAATATGTCGCCGTGCCGAAATCTTCTCCGCATGAAAAATACATCTGATTGAAATCGGGTTTGCCGTTGTCAAGTTTTTTGAAGAAATCAATTTTTTTGCCGTTTACAGTCAGCGAATAAATCTTTTGATTTTCAGGGAGTTGAAGTTTTGAAAACTGCTCTTTTGCGCGGTAAACGTCAAAAATAGAACCTATATACTCCCTGAGGTTTTCTTGTTTTATTTCCTGATTTTTTTCGTTTTTATAATCAAAAAACTCTAAAACTCCGTCTTTTAAAACTATTGAAAACGACTGCGCCGTGTCCAAAAAGTTTTCTACTTTTATGGAAGAAAAATTTTCCGCTGAAATTTCTAAAAGCGAAAGTTCTTTCCAATAGTTTTCGTCTGCCGAAAAATTTACTGACGGATTTTCTTTCAATCCCGGTATGGCAACAACGTAACATTTGCCGCCGTTGCACGAGCCGATTAGTTGCGGAGAGTTGCCGACTGGATTGAATTTCAATGTTTTAACCGTTTTGCCGCTTTGTTTTTTTATGGTTATAGTGTTTTTGAACCCGGTTTCGCCGTTATAACTGCTCAAACCTTGTAACTGCAAGTCTCTTAACGTGTTAAAAAATGCGTAGATTTTATGTTTGTCGCAGTAAAAAAGTTTTTTTTCGCCGCTTTTAACAAACCACGCCGTATCTTTTTCCAATACTACTGTTTTGTTTCCGTCTGATATTTCAACAATTTGACAGTCAGACTCTTCTGTCGGAAAATCCGTATCAGAATTGCATGAAATTGCGGCAAAGGTCAGTGTTAATATGAAAAAATAAAAAAACTTCATTTTATTTTCTTTTTAGAATATTTTTTTGTTCTGATGATATAAATTCCGAGTCCTAAAAGCGAAATCACCAAAAGCGGCAAAACAACGTTCAAAAAAGACCAAAACATACGCTCCTTTTGTGCGCGTTGCTTGTCTAAAATTCTGACTTTCATCTCTTTAAGACGGATTGAAAGAAGGTCTTCGTTGCCTGAAAGATAATTCAGGGAGTTTATTATAAATTCTTTGTTGCCCTTAAAAGTGTTTTGAGAATTTCTGTCAAAACCGAGCGGATACGGTTCGCCTTTTGGAGAAATTTCATTCATGATTATATCACCGTCCGAAACCACGATTTGTTTTGACGGCTTTACGGAAGTCGTTGACGGATAGAATTTTCCGTTAATCGTTTTGCCTTTTCTTTCCGAAAACGCCGACTCAAAATTTCCCTCCAACAAAACTGCAACCGTTTGAAAAGGTTTGTTGAAATCGTTCGGGTCAGGCTTTTGGTTTATCTGCTCAAACGACAGAGAAAACGGCGCGTTGTTAATTTTGCTGTACTTTCCGGATTGCAGCAAAACGGTCTTTTTTATCGGAAGATTGGTGCCGACGGTGTCGATTGTCCCGGCAAAATGACAAAGCAGATAGTTTAAGTGCTTGGTTATCGGGTTTTTAACGCGGCTCAAAATCACCGGAAAATAATCCCATGAAAATAGTTTTATTTGTGGCTGATTGTTGTAACCGTTGACGGTAAGACCTATTGGCGCACATTGTAAATCTCTGATAACGTTTGCGTTAAGTCTTACGCCGTATGTAAAAAGCATATCGTCAAGGTTTGTGTTCAGCGGCAAAACGGCTGAAATTCCGTTTGTTTGAAGACTATCCATTGAGGCGGAAGTTGCATCTAAAAGCCATAAAACGTTGCCGCCGTTCATAATGTAGTTGTCGAGAATAAATTTTTCGTCTTCGGAAAAAGGCTTTGTTGGTTTTGCTATTACAAGTGCGGCAAAATTTTTTAAAACATCCGGTTCGGTGTTCAAATTGCCGCGCCTTACATCGTAATAATCAGAGAGTTCCGTGCAAATATCTACCAAATATTCTTCCGCTGCCTCGCCGTGACCTTCAATGAAAGCAATTTTTGGTTTTTCAATTTCAGAAAGTCTATAAATCGCGTTAATTATCTCGTATTCAAGCGTTTCAACAGAATTGAAAATATTCTGCTCGTCGCCGGCGGCAAGTTGCGGGTCGGCTTTCAAGAGGTTGAGACCGATTTCGCGTACCAAAGTTGTGTCGCGAAGGTCTTCGCCGGTTTTGCCTTCAAGTGTGTAACAGATTACGGCACAAGGAAATATCATTGTTTTGGTGGTTTGTTCCTGCGTTTGATTGTCAATTTCTACGGGCTTTAAACCGAGTTCGTAGAGTTGTTTGAAAATTCCGTAACGCACTTCTTTTTTGTCGCTTGCGGTCGGATTTATAAACATATAGTCGATTTTGTCGCCGCCGTAAACCTTAAATTCGTCAAGTTTGCTTTTAATTTCGTCTTTCATTCTTTTGAACGAGACCGGCAGTTCTT
>JAEEXW010000225.1 GCA_016287995.1 Bacteroidales bacterium | reverse complement strand
ACAAATTGATATATTTAAGTGGTAGGTTATGAATGAATATATTTTCTACACCGCAGAAGGACATACACAACCACCTCGTTGCGACAAAGAGGTTGATAATTGTCAAATATTGGGTAAGGCATTTGGTGAAGATGAGATAATGGCAAAAAAGATTTTGCTAAAAGATAATCCATGGATTGAAAATTGCGGTTTCGACCCAAAAAGAATTATAGTTGCACAATTGTTTAATTTAAGTTGATCAAAATGATCTTTTTAAGTTATTTTTCCGAAAAAGAAATTATTCTTTTTTGAGGTTAAGACGGAAGTTACTATTTTTGCAGTGTTGAACTTTAAAATAATATAATGAAGTAAGATAACAAAGTATAACATATTAATAAACATAGCGTTTGCTATTTGACTATTCGCAGTGAAACGTAGGAAATTTCAAGAATAATCAAAAGAAAGAAGCAAAAGCAACACTACCCGTATAATGCGGGCGGCTTGTCTTTCTTTTGGTTATTCCTACGACCACACTGCGAGCAAGTTTGCCCGCAGTTTTTTTGTCGTAGTCTATGAATATGAAAGGTGGCATAACGCACAAATAGTAATAGTTATGTCACAAACATTTCATTTGGTACACGGTGATTGTTTTGTTGAATTAAAAACAATTCCCGACAATTCCATCGACACCATCTTTGCCGACCCGCCGTATTTCCTTTCAAATGGAGGAATTTCGGTTCAGAGCGGCAAACAAGTTTGCGTAGATAAAGGCGATTGGGACAAAGGCGGAACGCCAGAACATATTTATAACTTTAATCGTCGTTGGTTGGAACTTTACCGCCCGAAACTCAAAGATAATGGAACAATTTGGATTTCAGGAACATATCATAATATATTTACCGTTCAACGTTGTTTGCAGGAACTTGGTTACAAAATCCTCAATATCATTACTTGGCAGAAAACCGACCCGCCGCCAAACCTTTCGTGTAGATATTTCAATTTTTCTACGGAGTTGATAATTTGGGCGCGGAAGTCCGAAAAAGTGCCTCACAAATTCAATTACGAGGTAATGAGACACCTCAACGGCGACAAACAGATGACCGATGTTTGGCGTTTGCCTGCCGTTGGCAAATGGGAAAAATCTTGCGGCAAACATCCCACGCAAAAGCCTTTGCGTTTGCTTTATCGCATTATTTTGGCATCTACCGACGAGGGCGGAACGATTTTAGACCCTTTTGCAGGAAGTAGCACAACGGGCATTGCGGCAAATCTTTTAGGCAGAAACTATATTGGAATAGAAAAAGAAAAAGACTTTTACGATTTGAGCATTGCCCGACGCAACGAATTGCAAGACAGCGAAAAGCGTCAAAAACTATTAGATAATATCCGTAAAACCGAAAATTGTGCAACCGTCCTTGTCAATCACGCTCGCAAAGAATTGCGCGAATTGATGGTTGAAAAAGGGCTTTGTTATCTTCGTGCCGGAGATTCAAAAGGCTCTTTACAGGTAACGCCCGGATTTGAGCGGATGAAATATGTTTTGCTCCACACCAACGGTGAAAATTGTCAGATGTTCAAATTGAAAAAAGAAGGCACGTTTCAGATTTGGACAAAGGAAAATCTTGAAAAATACGGTTTCTCGCCCGAACATTCGCCGTATTATATTGTGTTGCATTTTGAGAGTCAGCCAATTGATTTTTTGCAAACGCCATCGGGCTTAAAACAAAGGATGAATACTTATAAAGCAAGGCTTTATCCGATTAATGATTTTGTGTAAAAAGGTTGGTGCGGATTGTCCAACCTTTTATTTCACCTTACTCATTCTTTCCATTTGCGATTTAACGATGTTGAGGGTTGAAGTGTCGGAAACGAAAACAGAGTTCAAACCCTGAGCCTCTTGTGCGGGGTCGTTGGTGTAAGGGTCGCCAACTTGCCATTGCTCGTGAAGCGGTTTCGCAAATCCGCCCCAGCCCCAAAAATTACACCCCGCAAATTTTCCGCCCGTTTCAGCATTGTCGGCAACAAGCGAAAAAACATATATATAATATCCGTCGCGTCCAACGGTAGGCGTTCCAATCTCAAAACTAAAACCGTCGCGAGGATAGCCAAACTCCTCCATTACAAGCGGTTTGTTGATTCTATCGCAAACCGATAAATGCTGATTGATATATTCTTTGGTGTTGTTGCAAGCGGTGGGAAGATGCTCAATAAGCGAATCTTTTTTCGCCCAACCCCAATTATACGGCCACAAATGAATGTTGCAATAGTCGATATTTTTGTCAGCACAAATGCGAGCCCAACTGCTTAAATCGTTTTCGCAACCCCAAGAACCTTCGCTGCCTACCGAAATTAAATGGTTGCCGTCCAAAGAGCGAATAAGCGATGAGGCTTCTGAAAGCCATTTTTCAAACGCCGGCAACGCTTCTACAGAAAATGCACGCGGCTCATTACCAATCTGCCACGACATTATGGCGTGGTCATCGGTGTATTTTAAGCCCGTATAACGGTTGGTGCGACCGATGATAAATCTAACGTAATCGTAAAAAAGTTGGTGTGCCTTTTCGTTGGTAGCAAATTTTGACATCGCCTTCATAAACTCTGGATAACCAACATCATCGGGACGCGGTTGTTTGCCTAAGCCCGCGTGTTCCAAGTAGAAACCATAACCGCCGCTCCATTCCCAAGAATTGTTGAGATACAAAACAGCCACCATGTTGCGCTTTCCCATTTCCATCAAAAGAAAGTCCAAACCCGCTAAAATCGTGTCGTTGTAAACGCCCGGCGCGATTTGTAAGGTTGGTTCTACTTTGGTTTTAACACCACGTTCACCGTCAGAGCCGACAAGAATACGAAGGTTGTCGATTCCGATGCGTTTCATCTCGTCTAATTCGTTAATGAGACGTTCACGATTGCCGCCCTGACCCTCTGAACCGAGAATTGCACCGTACCAAAAATTAGTGCCGACATAATAATACGGTTTGCCGGAGCGCACAAAATGTCCGTTTTCCACTTTAACAAATTCAGCCGCATTTTTTTCGGCTTGTTGACACGCTACCACAATCAAGGCTGCTGTCAACAACAAAAAAAGTCTTTTCATTTTTAATAACGTTTTAGTAATTGAATATTAGTGTATTAGTATTTTAATTTAAAAATTCTTTGACAAATTAATACCTTCCAATTTTAATAATGCAATTTTGTTGAGGATTCCGCCACTAAATCCGCCGAGTTTATTGTTAGCACCGATAATGCGATGACAAGGAATTATAATGCAAATCGGATTTTTACCGACAGCCCCGCCCACTGCTTGTGCCGACATTTTTTCTTTACCGTATTTTTGAGCAATAATTTTTGCTAACTCGCCGTATGTGAGAATTTTACCGAAAGTGATTTTCAACAATAATTCATAAATATCGTGTTGAAACTTGGTTGAATTTTTTAAGGAAAATTTAGGCGTAAAATCGGGCTGACAACCGCTAAAATACTTGTCAAGCCACTTTTTAGTCTCTTGAAATATTGGTAAATTTGTGTTGTCAAAATTTTTATTTTTGCTGACAAAATGAAGTCCGCACAAAGCCTCTCCATTGCTTTCCATAAGCAAATCGTCGAATCCTTGCGGCGTCGTATAACGTTGAAAATATTGCATATTAGTGTAAAAATTGGTACGACAAAGATAGTGATTTTTTGGGGTTACAATGAATTTTAATAAAAAAAATGTCTTGTATTGACGAAAAAAGTTTTGTAAATTTGCAACATTATGGCACAGTGGAAAAAGATAAAAATCACCCGTGAAAACGGTGAAGAAGTTGATGCACAAGCCCCGATTATCATTTCGGCGAGCCGTAGCACCGACATTCCGGCGTTTTATGCCGATTGGTTTTTCCATCGGCTCAAACAAGGTTATTCG
The DNA here is from genome assembly GCA_016287995.1 of Bacteroidales bacterium. Taxonomy (GTDB): domain Bacteria; phylum Bacteroidota; class Bacteroidia; order Bacteroidales; family UBA3824; genus UBA3824. Next base: position 1,526 of record JAEEXW010000225.1, on the reverse strand, counting down.
GCGTGGACTAATCCTTTCAACGGCGTAAAAAGTTATGTTTCATACAAAAACGCCCGATTCTTTGTTTTTTGGTCAAAAAATCCAAAGCCGCTTTTAGAACATATCGATGAATTGAAGAAGATGAATTTTTATATTCAATTCACATTAAATGATTATGTTTCAGAAGGTTTAGAAAAAGGTGTGCCGCCGCTTGAAGATAGAATAGAAACCTTTAAACAGTTGGTAAAAACCTTTGGCAAAGGCAGGGTGATTTGGCGTTTTGACCCTCTGATTTTGACGGATAAAATCACCGTTGACGATTTGTTGCGCAAGGTTGAAAACATTGGCGACCAATTGTTTGGCTATACCGAAAAACTTGTGTTCAGTTTTGCCGACATTGCCCTTTACAAAAAGGTGAAATCCAATCTCGAAAAAAACAAAATCAATTATTCAGAATGGACAGAAAATCAGATGGTTGAATTTGCCAAAAGTCTCTCTGAACTCAATAAAAAATGGCATTTTCAACTTGCCACATGTGGCGAAAAAATTGATATTGCACAATTCGGCATCCAACACAACAAATGTATCGACGACGATTTGATGATACGTTTTGCGAAAAACGACAAAGTTTTGATGGATTATCTTGGAGTTGAGATAGTTAACTCGCTTTTTGACGGCGAAAAAATCATCAAGAAAAAAGACAATCACGACAAAGGTCAGCGTCAATTTTGCGGCTGCATAATCAGCAAAGACATCGGCGAATACAACACCTGCCCGCATCTGTGCGAATATTGCTACGCGAATACGAGTAAAGAGTTGGCGGTTGGAAATTATAAGCAAGCAAAGGAAAAGGGATTGATGGCGGAGACGATAACTAATAAAATTGACAACACATAATTATGTTCCTTGGTTTGTTTAATATAAAATAATACATTATATTTGCAGAAACAAAAAGAATAAAAACAATGAACGCTACTGACATAAAACTAATGAAATTGTATAAAGAGTACTTCCCTTTTCTGCCAAAAGAAAGGGAACGTTTGCGGTTTTACTCAGATGAATATGAACAAGAGGGGAATATTAGATTGTTATTTGGTTATTTCAGATGCGAACCTAAGGAGGTGGATAATTTCACTCTTACCGATATGATATATGTAAAAACCTCGGACGATAGGCACGACTTATTGGATAGTACTTTATTAATAGAGAATTTAAAAGAAAATCAAATGAAATATGGAGTAGAAGATTTATCTTATTATCGCGATGACATTGACAGTATTAATATAAACCGTAGAATCAATGGAAATAGAAAGAATAATTACGGATACATTGCATTAAATCCATTTGGAAATAAACCTCAAAATATTACGGAAAAAGAAAGAGAGTTCTTGATGAAACAAATTAATATACTACAACCTGATGCTATTATAATAAGTGAGTCTATTGACGAGCGCAGTCTGAGTCCTAGTGAAGATTTGGATGTAGAGAAATACAGAAAAGTATTCGGTAGAGACATTATATTTTATCCGATACCATTTACCTCCGCT
>JAEEXW010000224.1 GCA_016287995.1 Bacteroidales bacterium | reverse complement strand
GGTCTCCTTGCACTGAAAAACATAATCCTCACAGTTAGGATGCGAAAGCGGAATACCGTGGTAAGAAAAAACAATTTTTTCAAACTCAACGCCTTGAAGTTCTTTTTCAAAAAGTTTTTTCATTGACTCCAAATACGGCTGTTTGTCATAAAAAGCCTCCAACGTATTGATTACAGGAATGTTAAAGCGACCTTTAAAAAATCCGTAAACCGAATCCAAAGCGTTTCCCCAAGTGGATTCGGTGTATTGCGGATACATCGGCGCGATAATCAGACGCCTGTAATTTTTTTCGGAAATCTCTTTCAAAACATCCTTCACCAAATTAAATCCCGCAGTCATAGCAAGATAGACATCGGCTTTTTCCTGCAAAACGTTTTGAACTTTTTGTACAAAACCTTCCGAAATATCTTTGAGCAACATTCCGTGCTTTGCGTATAAGTTTTTATACATTTTCAAGGAATGTTTTATGCGGAAAGGTACAATTATACAGTTCACCAAAAGGCTTCTTCCCAAAGCATTCATAGTCATAACATGTTTGGAATTAAGAAGTTCCTTCAAAAATTTTTTTACATATTTTTTCTCAGGCTTTTCCGGCGTACCGTAATTAATTATCAAAAGCGCAGTAGAGGAGTGTTTTTTCATCGTAAACAAAATTTGAGGGTGCAAAGTTAACAAAAAAATCTTACTTTATGACCAAATTTTGTTATTTTTGCAACAAAAATTAAAAACTTTTGCCGCAGGGATATGTTGAAATCAAAGTAATTTCATCTAATTCCTCTTTTGAAAGCGGCGGAATGTTGACGATTGCAACGTTTTCTGCTATTTGAGACGGACGGCTTGCTCCAATAAGAACACTTGTAACGGCGTTGTCTTTCAAAACCCATTTCAATGCAAGTTGCGAAAGCGTGCAACCGTGGTTTTGCGCAATTTTGTTAAGGGCAGAAACTTTTTGTAAAACTGTTTCCGTAATGTCTTTGGTTTTTAAGAACTTACCGCTCTTAACGGCGCGACTGTCTTCGGGAATGCCGTTAAGATAACGGTCGGTGAGCAATCCCTGCGCCAAAGGTGAAAACGCGATAATGCCTTTTCCGAGTTTTTGTGCGGTATCTTTCAAACCGTTTTTCTCGATTGTACGGTCAAAAATGCTGTAACGATTTTGATTGATGACAAACGGCGTTTTCAACTCTTGTAAAATCGCTGCTGCACGAGCAAAAGTTGCGCCGTCATAGTTTGAAATGCCGACATATAAAGCCTTGCCTGAACGGACAATTTGGTCAAGTGCAAGCATGGTTTCTTCAAGCGGCGTTTCGGGGTCGGGTCTGTGGTGATAAAAAATGTCAACATAATCCAAGCCAAGACGTTTCAAACTTTGGTCAAGACTTGCAATGAGATATTTTCGGCTGCCGAAATTTCCGTAAGGACCGGGCCACATATCATAACCGGCTTTGGTGCTGATAATCAATTCGTCACGAAGTGTAGAGAAAGTCGTTTTCAAGATTTTGCCGAAATTGGTTTCAGCCGAACCATATTCCGGTCCGTAATTGTTGGCAAGGTCAAAATGCGTGATACCAAGGTCAAAAGCAGTTGTGCACATTGCGGTCATATTGTCAAAATCGTCAAAAGTGCCGAAATTGTGCCACAAACCGAGCGAAACGGCAGGCAGTTTTAATCCGCTGTTACCCACCCTGTTATATGTCATTGTCTCATAACGGGCAGCATTAGGAGTATAATTTGTTAACATAGACTTAGAAAAATGTAATTAATAAAAATAGAGACTGTCTAAAAAGACAGCCTCCCGTTTTGTTATTTCAAAATTCTGATTTCAGTAACCCTTGCGGTTTCTTTACCTTCTTCGGGGCGGAACTCCAATGTGAAATCCTCGCCCAGACCTTCCGGCAACGCAGTTTCAAACTGTCCGTTTTTAGAAAAATCAAACGTTCCTAAGTTTTTTCCGTCGATTACAACCACAATTTTACGTCCTTCATTAAAACCTTTAACTACAAGTTTTTTCGCGTTTGCAGCACGCATTTTGTAACCAAACTTTACACGTGAAGTACGCCAATGAACACCACCGTCAGCACCATTCCAAGACCATTCTGACTGAATAAAATGGTCGCTTTCGGACTGCTGTTCGCCGCAGAAAATCTTGTCTAACGTGTTTTGTTCCAATTCCATAGCGGCTTTTTCAGTAGCGGCTATTCTTTGCTTTTCAGTAGCCCAATCCTGCTCAGAATAAAGCGGGAAATAAATCTGGTAACGACACTCATAAAGCGTGTAAAACGGTACTAAATTCATGCCTTCAAACTGCGGCAACGATAAACCGGTGAGCGCAAAAGTCATCGGTTTGCCATCAACAGGTTTCAAATGCGAAAGCACGGAATTTTTATCCCCGATAACAGCAGGCATTTGATACAGAGGAATTTGAGGACCGTTTGCGATGTGTCCTCCGCGTGAATCGTCAGCATACATTCCGTCCTGACGGTCGGTGCCGGTCTTTGCCGCCAAAACCACAGGACCGTAAAGAAACGAATATTGCGGTTTGCCGTCGGGAGTTGTTTCTGCCATAAGGTGCATCGGAAGGTCAACGTGAAGTTTGTCGCCGCTCTGCCATTTGCGCGAAACCACTAAATAACCGTTTTCTTCCTTAACATCTGATTTTTGTCCGTTAACAGTTACCGTAACGTTATCGCACCAAGACGGTTTACGAACCTTTACAGCGAATTTTTTAGCACTCTTAACGCCGATTTCAATGTCGGTAGACGGCGTTTGCGGAAAATTGTTAGTCTGCGTTAAAGTTACATCGCCGAATGTTAAAACTGACGGTATAAACAAATTGACAATCACGTCATTACCCTCGTGAGCGTAAATCATTTCGCCGTAACGTGCGGGATTTTCCAAGCCCGTACCCACGCAGCACCACATAGAAGTTTGCGGTTGAGAATAAACTCTGTAATGTCCTGAACGCATAGGCGTAAAATACACAAATCCTCCTTGAACAGGGTTCAAAATCGAAAGAATATGGTTGTAAAGCGCACGCTCGTAATAGTCCATATAATTTTTGTCGGCAGAGGTCTGATAAAGCATTTTTGTTAAGCGCAACATATTATAAGTGTTGCAACTTTCGGGACCTTGTTCGGAAGCCAAAAGTGCCGAAAAATCGTTTGTCGGGTTAAAATGCTCGCGCATAGAATTTCCGCCGATAGAAACACTGCGCTGTTTGATAACCACGTCCCAAAAGAATTTTGAGGCTTTGTCCCAATCGGGAAGACCTTCCAAATCTGCTATTCTTTTATAACCGATAATCTTAGGAATCTGAGTGTTAGCGTGCTTGCCGGTGAGATTGTCCTCTTCTTTCAAAAGCGGGTCAAGCATTTTTTTGTCAGAAAACTGATGCGCAAGTTTTAAATACTTTTTGTCGCCGGTAATGCCGTAAACGTCAGCAAAAGTCTCGTTCAAACCGCCGTGTTCCGAAACGAGCATTTTTTGAATCTCATCATCTGAGAGTTTCTCAACAACGGAAATCATCCAATCGGTAAGACGAACAAGCATTTGTTTTGCATCTTGCTTACCTGCAATAAGATACGCATCTCTTAGACCTGCAAAAATCTTATGAATGTTATAAAGCGGCACCCAACGGTCGTTAAGGCCGAAAGAGTTTGCGCGAATATTTCCGTCATGAAGTTCCTGCCAGATTTTTCTACCACCCGGAACGCCAGAAAGATAGCCGTCTTTGTCTTGACAGCGTTTTAGTTCCGAGAGAAAATAATCCAATCTTGCGCCGATTTCAGGGTTTTGCGTGGCGGCATACATATACGAAAGTGCGGAAAGATAATGTCCGCCGATGTGTCCGTCAAGACCTGTGTTTTCCCAGTTTGTGTAGTTTTCGGCTTTTGGTTTTAAACCAGCCTCTTTCATGTAAGGTGCTAACAAACGGTCGGCATCAAGACCAAGAATGTAATGAATGTCAGCATTTTGATTTTTAAAGAACTGACTTTCAGTAAGTTTGACGTCAGAAATTTTGAACGCCGAAATTTTTTCGGGGATTTGCGCCTCAGACAGCCATGCTGAAAGCGCAAATACGGAAATTAACAAAAATTTTTTCATGTGATGTTTTATAATTTTTGGGCGTAAAAGTAATAAGAAATATTTTTTTGGAGAAAAAAAACTTCCAATCACAACCTAAATTTTCAAAAATATTTCATAACCAAGAATTACTGCAACATTTTGACAAAAATTTGAAACATTCTTACATCTTTTTTGTCAGTTAAAATTCATACTTTTGTAAAATCAAATCATTAATTAATTTATATTATGAAAAAAATCCTTACAACTTTTGCGGCAATATGCGCTGCCGTTAATCTTTCCGCACAAGAGAAGATTGAAAACCCGATGCTTTGGGCGGACGTTCCCGACCCGGATGTAATTTGTGTCAGGGACACTTTTTATCTTGTGAGTACCACAATGCACCTTATGCCGGGTGCGCCGGTTATGCAGTCAACAGATTTAAAAAACTGGGAAACAGTAAGTTATGTTTTTGACAAGTTGACCGATTCGCCGAAATACGACATGCAGGAAGGCACGGTTTACGGTCGCGGACAATGGGCGACTTCGCTTAAATATCATAACGGAAAATTCTACGCACTTTTTGCTCCAAACGAGTCCGGAAACATGGGCGATACTTACATTTGCTCTGCCGAAACCGCAAAAGGTCCGTGGAAATTGGTTTCAAGAATGAGACATTTTCATGATTGTTCGCTCTTTTTTGACGATGACGACAGAGTTTATGTCATCTACGGAACCGGCGAAATGATGGAACTAAAAAAAGACCTTTCTGATGTTATAGAAGGCTCTTACAAGCGTATTTTTCAGCGCGAGGCAGACGAAACGGGACTTCTTGAAGGCAGCCGAATGATAAAAAAAGACGGCAAATATTACCTTTTGATGATTTCGCACGTTTGGGCTCCGGGTAGACACCGCCGCGAGGTTTGTTACCGCGCCGACAATATCAACGGCCCTTACGAAAAAGCAACGATTTTAGAATCTGATTTCGGCGGTTTTCCTCACGTCGGACAAGGAACGATAGTTCAGTCTGGTAGCGGAGATTGGTACGGAATTATTTTTCAAGACCGTGGCGGCGTTGGACGAGTTTTGACACTTTCGCCTTGCCGCTGGATTGACGGCTGGCCTATGATTGGCGACGAAAACGGTAAAGTGCCTGAAACAATGCGCCCCTACAAAAGCAATCAACCCGCAAAAAATATTGTTGTTAGCGATGATTTTTCCGCTTCAAAACTCGGTCTTCATTGGCAGTGGAATCATAATCCGGTAGACAATGCGTGGGCTTTATCGGAGCGTCCGGGATTTTTAAGACTGAAAACTTCAAAAGATGTTAATAGCATTTGTACTGCTCCTAACACTTTGA
>JAEEXW010000223.1 GCA_016287995.1 Bacteroidales bacterium | reverse complement strand
TTTGCAGTCTCGCGGATTTCCTCCGGATAAAGTTTCAAAATATAATCTTCCGCAAAAGTGTAAATCTGCTCCGTCTTGCCGGAGGTGAGCAGCCCGGTGATTTTGTTTTCGGTGTAGTTGGCGTTTTCGATTTCTTTTTGCGGGACATCGTTTATATAAAGGTGAAAATCATAAAGCATAAAAACAATGCTTTTTTTCATCAGCCCAAAACCTACTGGCGAAAACGAAAATGCAAAAATGTCATCTCCGAAAGTTTCTTTTTCGGTTTTGATTTTCAAGGTGTCGGTAAAAAAGACCGTTAAACTGTCTTTGAAACTATTGATGTCAAATTTTTCATTCACCGGAAAAACTGAGGCATTGTTCAATAGACTTGCTTTAATGTTGTTATACCTTTGATTTTCAGTATCTTGTGAATTAATCAAACTGCTCAAAAGGCTTTGCTTTATAGAATTATGACTGATTGTAAGATTTTTCATAACTTTTATCCTTTATAAACAAGGCGAAAGGTAAAACTTTTTTCTGATTTCCGCAAATAAAAAACTACCTTATTATCAACAGTTTTTTTATTGTTGTGTTCTTAGAGTTTAATCCCGTTATAAAAATTAGATAAACGCCTGTTGCACAACGGTTTGAATTTAAATTTTTACCGTCCCAAGATATTTTTCCGCCCTGACTGACGGTTTTATAGACGAGGTTTCCTGCAATGTCAGTTATCCTAATGTCGCAGTTATTTTCCAAACCTGAAATAAATATTTCGCCGTTGTAAGTTTCTCTAACCGGGTTAGGATAGATTTTTACATTGTCCAAATCATTTTGACTATCCTGAGTATCAGTCATATAAGAACATAATCCGCAAGATGTCGCAAAAAAAACTTCGCCTGTCTTGCCGCAATATTTCATAAAATAAACCGTGTCGGAGGGTAGGGCAGAGTTTTTTGAGTTAAACCGCAAAATCTCCTCGTCGCCGGTTTCCGAGACCACAAAAACGCCAGAGCCCAAAGTCGAAATCCATTTTCGTCCTTTGCCGTCGCTCTCTATTGCCGTAACGTGTTTTGTGTTTAGTAAGTATTGTGAATAATTACCGTCTTTTTCGGAAGACTCTGTTACAATGGGTTTTATAAAATAAACGCCGTCTTTAAAAACGTCGTCGGCGTTATTAATAGTGCAAATGCCTTTGTTGGTGCCAACCCAAATTTTGCCGTCGTTGGCTATGGAAACGTCCGTTACAAAAGAGCCGATATTTTGTCCGGCGGAAGTTTTGGGATAAAAGTTTTTTATAACATCGTCAGAAAAGTCAAGAGGCGTACCACTGAAATTTATCGCTGTAATTCCTTGATTTTCACGCAAAAACCAAAACACATTGTCCGAAATCTTTTTTATTGCTTTGGCGTTAGAAATTTTTATTCCCTCGTGCCATACACCGTTATGGTCAAAAACAGAAACAGATTTCTCTTTTAAGACAAACAAATCGCCTGCTGTATTACAATCCATGTCAATTATTTTTTCGTGCAAATCGTATTCGGCTTTTACCGTAAAATTCTTATATTCATATAGTTTGCCGTTTGAGTCGCCGAGAAAAACATGCGACGAATTATACGGATTATAAAACGCGCATGTAAAATCTGTGCCGAAAGGATTTTTTAGATTTTTAATTTCGCCTTTATAAATTTCCGACCAAAATTCTTTGCCAAGTGAAATTTTTCCGTCCGCCGAATTGTTTAAAAAATTGATGTTATCATTTGCTAATGTGTTTTTAATCAGTGTTTTATAATAATCAATGTCGTTATTTTCAGTTAAAAAGGGGTCTCTGATTCTCCAACGATAAAAATCCTCAATATTCAAATCAAAAAAATCAACAGCATAAGCGGCATTTTCCGTTTGAGCAAAAAGTTGGTTATCAATGATTTTCGCTTTTAAACCCGGCTGCAAAAATTCGCAAAAATTTTTCACTTCTTTTTTGTTGACATCTACAACCGCAACGCCTGAATTGCATGCGGCAACAATTAAAGTATCGCTGCAATAAATATCATTTATTTTGCTGTTATTTAATGAAATATTCTTTAAGGAAAAAGAATATGCCCCCAAAAAAACGTCCAAATCTCCGTTTAAATAACCGATTGCGAAAAACTTTCCGCTCAACTCTGCACCACCGCACGAAACCTCTGCCGAAGTGAGCGGTTTCCCTTTTGTTAAATATTCTATTTCGCCGTCTTGGTCTATCAAAAACGCACAAAAATTACAAACGCACAATTTTTTTTCTCCGAAGCCGCAGGCTTTTTTTACTATGTTAAATGACGGATACTGAGTAAATTGTGCGTTGACATTAAACCACAAAAACGTTAATACAAGTGTATAAAAAAACTTCATTTCACAATTCTGTTCGGATTGTTTGCGATAAAAGCCGCCCAAGTGTTTGCGCCTTTTGCGGCTGCGGGTAAACGTTTTTGATAGTGATGACAAACGGCTGCGGCAAGTGCGTCAGTTGCGTCAAACTTGTCAGGGACTTCCGTTAAGTTTAGTGTGCCGATTAACATCTTGGAAATCTGCTCCTTAGAAGCGTTTCCATAACCTGTAACGGCAAGTTTTATTTTGCGGGGTTCGTATTCAAAAACTTCAACGCCGAAGTTTACCGCTGCCGCAATCGCAACCCCCTGAGCACGACCGAGTTTGAGCATCGACTGCGCATTTTTTTCGTAGAATTGTGCCTCAATCGAAAGGCAGTCGGGCTGAAAACTTTTGCACAAACCGGTAACTCTGTCGAATATCATCTTTAACTTCAAATACTTATCTTCAACTTTGTGAATATCAAGTACTCCGACGGCAAGACATTTTATTTTTGAACCCTCGCTTTCGATTACACCGTAACCCATAACGTTAGTGCCGGGGTCAATTCCGAGTATCACCATTTTTTTTAAGAAATCCTTACGCGGAGTTTTTCAACAAAGTTTTTTAATACGGAAATATTGTTAACATCCATTGAATCAAGGATTTTGTAGGCCTCGTTGTAATAATGGTCTACTAAATCTTTACAGTAAAGGTCAACGCCGTATTTTCTGAACCAAAGTTTTGCCTGATTGTGTTTGTCGTTGAACGCCAGCGTTTTATTCTCGTAAAATTTTATCCATTCTTGCTTTTTGTCATTTTCTACGACTTCATTCATGCGAGTATAAAAAACAGTTTTTTTACATTCGTTGACATCTCCGCCAACGGGTTTGCCAAGAATTTCGGGTGTGGAATAATTGTCCAAATAATCGTCCTGTAATTGAAAAGCCAAACCGATTTTTATGCCGGCATCGTAGATTTTTTGTGCCTGAGAATCATTTGCGCCGCCGATTAACGCGCCGATTTTGAGACACGCCGCCGGTAAAACGGCAGTTTTCAGACGAATCATTTCCAAATATTGTTGAAGCGTAACATCATTTGTCTTCTCAAAATCCATATCGTATTGTTGACCTTCGCAAACCTCCAACGCCGTCTGAAAGAAAATGTCAAGCACCATGTCTTTTACTTCCTTAGGACTTTCTGCAACGAGTTTTGAGGCGATATAACTCATGCCGTCGCCGGAGAGGATTGCGATGTTGTTGCCCCATTTTGCGTTGACGGTCGGCTTTTTGCGGCGGAGATTGCTGTTGTCCATAATATCATCGTGCAAAAGCGTAAAATTATGGAAGACTTCTAATCCGAGTGCGGGTTTTATAGCCTTAGAAACGTCCTCGGAAAAAAGATTGCATGCCATAAGCGTAAAAACAGGGCGCATACGTTTGCCGCCGAGCGAAAGAATGTATCTGACGGGAGCGTAAAAATTTTCCGGCTGTGAGGGAAAATTTAAGTTCTCGATTTCACGGTTAACGAGTGATAAAAGTTCTTCAAATGTTTTCATTGTAAATATTTTTGCTGCAAAGATAAAAAAAAAGAAATTGCCGTAAAAGACAATTTCTTCTTAATTTAAAAGTTGATTTCAGGTTGCTATCGATAGTAATCATTAAACACAAAAACAAAAACACAAAAGGTTTAGGAGTTTAGAGTTAAAAAGTAAAAACGAAAAACATCATGCAAAAACATTTTGTTTAAATTTTAGTTTGTTATTACGTTGCAAATGTACAATGAAATTTTCAATAACCGTATCATTCATTTTGTTCATTTACGTATGTTGTGTTAATAATGCCGTTTTATCCTATTTGACAGCCGTTTTCCAATTCCGCGTCAGGGTTAAGGAAATGCAGACTCTTATCGCCGCCTTCTGCGCAGAGAATCATACCTTTTGACTCTATGCCTTTAATTTTTCGCGGTTCAAGATTTACAATCATCAAGATTTTTCTGCCGATGATTTCTTTCGGGTCGTAATGCTCTGCAATGCCAGAAACCAAAGTGCGTTTGTCAATGCCGGTATCAACAGTCAGTTTCAAAAGTTTTGTGGTTTTGGCAACTTTTTCCGCTTCGAGAATCGTAGCCGTGCGAATGTCGCATTTCTGAAAATCGTCAAAACTGATTAACGGTTTTTGCGGGGCAGGCTGAAAATTGTTTTTCATATTTTCAATTTTCGTGCGGTTGAGTTTTTCGATTTGAGCCTCAACAACTTCGTCTGTTATCGGTTCAAAAAGAAGCGATGATTTGTTGAGCACTGAGCCGGGTTTCAAAAGTTCTCTACCATCAATATTGTCCCAATCCAAAATTTCTTTCAAACCTAAAAATCCACGCAATTTTTTCATTGAGAACGGTATGAAAGGTTCTAATACTGTGGAAATTGCAGCCGTTATTTGAAGATTTACATAAAGAATGGTTTTCACTCTTTCGGGATCGTTTTTGAAAACTTTCCAAGGCTCTTGTTCGGTGATGTATTTGTTGCCGAGACGTCCTAAGCCCATAGCAAAATTCAACGCTTCACGGAAACGGTAGTTTTCAAGGCTCTTTTCAACATCGTCTTTGATTTTTGCGATTTCCGCCAACGCGTCTTTGTCAGAAGACGTAAAATCATTCGGCTGAGGAACAACGTTAGAAAAATATTTTTCTGTTAACAAGAGCGTACGGTTAACAAAATTTCCCAAAACTGCAACCAATTCAGAATTATTGCGCTGTTGAAAATCTTTCCACGTAAAATCGTTGTCTTTGGTTTCGGGCGCGTTAGCCGTTAAAACGTAACGCAAAACATCTTGTTTGCCCGGAAAATCTTCGTTGTATTCGTGCAACCAAACAGCCCAGTTTCTTGATGTTGAAATTTTATCGTTTTCAAGGTTCAAAAATTCGTTTGCGGGAACATTGTCCGGCAAAATGTAAGTGCCTTCCGCTTTCAAAATTGACGGAAAAACTATGCAGTGGAAAACGATATTATCTTTTCCGATAAAGTGAACTAATTTAGTATCAGGTGATTTCCAATATTTTTCCCAATCGGGGGTTAACTGTTTAGTAAAAGAAATATAACCGA
>JAEEXW010000222.1 GCA_016287995.1 Bacteroidales bacterium | reverse complement strand
GTTTTGAGGAGAGTTTTTTACTGAATTTTCAGAAAGACCCTTTGAACTTGTTTTCATCTAAGTGTCAAGGCTTTATGCAGATGACGGACGGCGCGGCGTTAGAAATTTATGACGGCCGAATTTTTTCTTCGGATATGAAATTTGCCATCGTAACCTTAACTTCTCCTTTCGGGTCGGGTGAAAGCGGAAACAACGCAAAACTTCTTGACCTTTTGGAAAATTCGGCGAATGAGGCTTTGGAAAAATTTCCTGAGGTAAAAGTGGTTTTTACGGGTGGACCTGTTATCGCCGTCGGCAATTCGTCGCAAATTCAGAGCGATACGGTTTTGTCTGTTATACTTTCCTTAATTTTGATTCTGTTTTTACTTATAAAACAGTTTAAAAGTCTGAAAAACATATTGTTAATAGTTTTGTCAGTGGCATGGGGCTGGCTGTTTGCGTTTGGAGTTTTGTCGCTGTTAACGGACGGAATTTCAATAATTGTTGTCGGAATTTCGTCGGTGATTTTGGTAATTGCGGTCAACTATCCGCTGCATTTTGTGGCACATCTTAATCACACGCCGGACATCAAAACCGCTCTGAAAGAGATAGTTATGCCGCTTGTTGTGGGCAACGTTACGACTGTCGGAGCGTTTTTGGCGTTAGTGCCTGCGGGGGCGGCGGCGTTAAAAGATTTGGGACTTTTTAGCGCGTTGTTGCTTGTTGGTACTATTGTTTTTGTGCTTGTTTTTTTGCCACATTTTGCGAATGTCAGCGGGGAAAATCATGTAAAATACTTTCCCGATTTTTCGCCTGAAAAAAATCGCGGCGTTGTGTGTGCTGTTTTGCTTTTGACAGCGGGCTTGCTTTTTTTTAGTTTCGGGGTTAAATTCGACTCCGATTTGAGCCACATAAATTTTATGACCGAAACTCAGAAAAATGCTTTGAAACAACTTCAAACGCTCTCTGTTACAACCGCTTCAAACGAGGTTTACGTAGTTTCTTCGGGTGCGGATTTTGATGCGGCGGAGAGTTTCAATAGCGAAATTTTAACAATTTATGATAGTTTAAAAACGGTTGGAAAATTATTAGAGGTGTCAAGTTGCAGGGATTTTTTGCCGTCAAAAACTGTTCAAAAACACCGCTTGGAATTGTGGCAAAATTTTACTCAGAAATATGCCGCAGAAATAGAGAATCGCTTGATAAAAGCCGCTGAAAACGAAGGCTTTGCCGCGGGAGTTTTTGATGATTTTTTTAGGATTTTAAAAGCGGATTATCAAGAAAAAAATATTGAAAAATTTTTACCGCTTATTAACAGTGTTTTTGCAAAAAACGTTGTTATTGATACTATAAAAAACGAGTGTAATATTGTTGATATTCTTAAAGTTAACAATGATTTTGACGGTAAAAGTTTAAAAAAATACGCTCATGTTTTTGACATAAAATCGTTAAATTCTGCGGCATCAGAAAGTCTGTCTGACAATTTTAATTATATCGGTTGGGTATGCGGTGCGATTGTGTTTTTGTTTCTTTGGTTTTCGCTCGGAAGTCTTGAACTTGCGCTTTTGTCGTTTTTGCCGATGGCAGTGAGTTGGATTTGGATTTTGGGGTTGATGTCGCTTTTTGACATTCAGTTCAACCTTGTGAATGTGATTTTGGCAACGTTTATTTTCGGTCAGGGCGACGATTATACGATTTTCATAACCGAGGGCTGTCAGTGGGAATACGCTTATCGCCGCAAAATGCTTTCATCGTACAAAGAGAGCATTATAATGTCGGCGTTGATAATGTTTGCAGGTATCGGCACGCTGATTTTTGCAAAACATCCGGCTCTGTTTTCGTTGGCGCAGATAACGGTTGCGGGTATGTTTTCTGTGGTTTTCTCGGCGTATATTTTTCCTCCGCTGATTTTTAAGTTTTTGGTTTCAAAAGGTGGAAAATTAAGAAAACGTCCGCTGACATTGAAGAATATTATTGTAAAAGATAGTAGCGTAAAGTCATGGATAAAAGATTGTTACAGATACAAAGGCTTGGAAATTTATTATAGTGTAAAAAAACGCTTAAAAACTTACGGAGATTTTTCTTTCAATAGTGATGTCGTGTTTTTCAAAAACAGCAAAGCGGGGGAAGTGTGCCTTTTAGCTGCGTTAAAAAATCCGCAAATAAGAGTTTTCGGATTTGAAGAAGACCCTGATAATTTGGTAGTTGCAAAGATTGTTGCTGAAACGGTTGACGCTAAAAACGTAGAATTTTTACCTATGGCAGAGTTTGAAAAAATTAGGGAAAAATATCCGGCGGCAGAGGTAAAAATCCTTTGAGAAAAGTAAGTTTTTTTATTTTATTTTCTTAAATTCGGAAAAATATATCTAAATTTGCAGAAAAAATATAAGTGATGAATAACCGTGTTGTAATAACGGGTATGGGTATTTGGTCGTGTTTAGGCACTGATATTCTTTCTGTTAAAGAAGCACTTTATAATGGTAAATCAGGTATAGGACTCTGTCCCGAAAGACTTGAATACGGTTACCGTTCAGGTCTTTCGGGCATTGTCCCTTTACCCGTTATAACAAAAGATATGCTTAGCCGTCATATCCGTGTCGGAATGCCTGAGCATACACAATTTGCGTATATGGCTGCACGTCAAGCGTTTAATCAGGCGGGAATGGATTCTGATTATCTCGAAAAAAACGAAGTCGGCTGTATTTTCGGCAGCGATTCCTCTGCAAAAGCCGTTATCGAAACTTACAAAACCATGGAAAACGAGCATGATACTGCAATGCTTGGTTACGGTATGGTTTTTCAGTCTATGAACTCCACCGTTACGATGAACCTCAGCACGATTTTTCATTTGAAAGGAGTTAATTTTACCGTGAGTGCAGCGTGTGCAAGTGGTAGTCATTCAATAGGTTTGGGCTATATGATGATTAAGCAGGGCTTGCAAGACATTGTGCTTTGCGGCGGCGCACAAGAAACCAATTATTATTCAATGTCTTCATTTGACGCTTTGGGTGTGTTTTCTATTAGACACCAAGAGCCGCAAAAGGCAAGCCGTCCTTTTGACAAAGACCGCGACGGACTTGTACCTTCGGGTGGAGCCGCTTCTGTTGTGCTTGAAAGTTATGAACACGCCAAAAAACGCGGTGCAAAAATTCTTGCCGAGGTTTCGGGCTACGGCTTTTCGGGCAACGGTGCAGACATTTCAAAACCGAGCGATGAGGGCTCTGTTATCGCAATGTCGAGAGCGTTGAAAGATGCTGATTTACAGCCAGATGATATTGATTACATAAATGCTCACGCTACTTCAACGCCGCAGGGCGATATGTACGAGGCAATCGCGATTGACAGACTTTTTTCAAAAAGTCATGCCATAGTCAGTTCTACAAAATCAATGACGGGACATGAATGTTGGATGGCAGGAGTCAGCGAGACGGTTTACTCGGTTATTATGATGCAGAATAATTTTGTTGCGCCGAATATCAATTTGGAAAACCGCGACGAATATTCCGAAAAAATTAATCTCACTTCCCAAACTGTTGATACTGAGGTGAATGTGGTTTTGAGTAATTCTTTTGGTTTCGGCGGTACAAATTCGGCGTTAGTTTTTAAAAAGATATAAAAATGTATTTATCACCGGCATTGGAAAAATATACGAAAGAGCAACTTTCGGCACGTGAGGCGCAACGTCTTGCGGAATTTATTGCTTGGGGACCGGCGGTTTTTCAAGCCTCAAGACTGATGTTAAAATTCGGCATTTTGGATTTAATCCGCGATTCTCTTAACGGTTTGACACGGGAAGAAATTTGTCAGCAGACAAAACTTTCCGATTACGCTGTTAAATGCCTTCTTGAAGCCTCGCTCTGTATCGGAACAATTCTTGTAGACCCTGAAACAGAGAGGTTTACAATTTCAAAAGCGGGTTGGTTTTTAATCAACGACAAGGCAACGAGAGTGAATGTGGATTTCAATCACGATGTCAATTACAAAGGCTGGTTCAATCTTGAAGACTCGTTGCTTAGCGGCAAACCCGAAGGATTGAAAACTTTCGGCTCATGGCCGACAATTTATCAAGGACTTTCAGAGTTGCCTGAAAACGTACAGAAAAGTTGGTTCGGTTTTGATCATTTTTACAGCGATTCGTCGTTTCCTCAGGCGTTAGAAATCGTCTTTAAAAAGCACAACGTAAAATCGCTTTACGACATTGGCGGCAATACGGGAAAATGGGCGTTGCAGTGCGTTAATTTTGACAAGGATGTTGAGGTTACGGTTTTGGATTTGCCTCAGCAGATAAAAATGTTGGAAGATAATCTTAAAGGCAAAGATAACGCTCAGAGAATCTTTGGGTTTGGCGTTAATATTTTGGAAGAAAATGCCGCTCTGCCAAAACGTGAAGGCGGACTTGATGCAATTTGGATGAGCCAGTTTTTGGATTGCTTTTCCATGGAGCAGATAGTTGACATTCTGTCAAAAGTGAAAAATGTAATGACTTCTAAAACAAGGGTTTACATTATGGAAACGCTTTGGGACAGGCAGAAATTTGAGCCGGCGGCGTTTTGTCTTACGATGACGAGCCTTTATTTTACGGCTTTGGCAAACGGAAATTCAAAAATGTACAATACGGCAGACATGACGGAGTGCATTGAAAAGGCCGGTTTGGAGGTTGAAGAGATTTTTGACCATTTGGGTCAGGGACATTCGATTTTGGTATGCAAATTAAATTAAACTATACAAAATGACAAGAACAGAAATAGATGAAACGGTGAAAAAATTTCTTGTTGAAGAACTTGAAATTGATGCTGATAAAATCAAAATGGAAGCCAAACTCAAAGACGATATGGGCATTGACAGTTTGGATTTTGTTGATATTGTGGTAATTGTGGACAAAAAATTCGGTTTTAAAATCAAACCAGAAGAATTGTCAGGGATTATAACGCTTAATGATTTTTGCAGTTTCATCGAAAAAAAATTAACTAAATAAAATGGAAAATCTTATTTCAGAATTAAAGGGCAGAATTATAGA
Source organism: Bacteroidales bacterium (assembly GCA_016287995.1). Taxonomy (GTDB): domain Bacteria; phylum Bacteroidota; class Bacteroidia; order Bacteroidales; family UBA3824; genus UBA3824. The sequence continues at coordinate 439 of JAEEXW010000222.1, read as the reverse complement.
AGTGCTGAATTTGGAGGAAGTAAAGCCGGAGGATATTGATGTTAACGCGCCTCTTTTCGGCGACGGCTTGGGCTTGGATTCCATTGACGCTCTTGAACTTATAGTTATGATGGAGAAATATTACGGTATAAAACTTTCTGACGCGTCAGAGGGAAAGGCTATTTTTCAAAGCGTTTCCACGATGGCGGATTACATCTCAAAAAACCGTAAAAAATAGTTAAGAGCCTAAAAATGAAGGAAAAAATTTTGAACCTTTTGGAAGATGCACTTCCTATGGTGGATTTTTCGTCTGAATTTTTGTTCAGCGAGATGGATTCGCTTGCCGTTACCACGGTTTTGGCTGTGCTGTCGGACGAGTTTAAGATTTCGCTCGATTCGGAGGACGCCACCCCGAAAAATTTTATGAGCATCGACAGCCTTGTGGCTCTTGTACAATCCA
>JAEEXW010000221.1 GCA_016287995.1 Bacteroidales bacterium | reverse complement strand
TTTTCAATCGGATATTTTGTGATGTTAAAACCGTTTTTAGGTGTTTTAACGGCGGTTGTAGCGGCAACAGCAGGATTTTTCACACTGAAAATAGGAAAGAGAATATTGTAAAAAGTTCCGCAAAAAAATCTGCAAAAAAATTTGACAATAAAAAAATATTGCATTAATTTTACAGCACATAAAACAATTAGAAAAATATGATAAAAAAAGCGGCGTTAAACCGTCAGCGAAATAATTACTAACATATTGTAAAACTTAGCGTTTGCCGCTATTCTGAAAACATTCCGAAGCTTGGCCGCATAGGAAATCATTTACAGGAATAAGTAGCGAACGTCTGCACATATTTGTGTGGACGTTCCTTGTCTGTAAATGAGGGTCAGGCCAAGCACCCGGAATGTGGATAAGGATTTGTCCACATTCTTTTTTTAGGGTGCTTGTGACTTGACTTCAAAAAAAAGTTTTTTAGGTTGCTTTGGCAAATGCGACTTAAAAACTTTTAAGAAAATGGCAGATAATACCGACATTTTGGAGAATGATATTCTCAATTTGTCGCCTCAACTCCTTAAAATTCTGCTCAAAGACCATTCTGCAAGTCATCACTTCAAGCAGGATAGGAACATTATTTGGGCTACCCGCGATTATGAAACATTAGGCACGGGCTATTTATGTACCGACCAAATACTACCCGAACTTATCACCGGCAATAACGGAAAAATAATTCAGCCGCGTGCCCAAAAAAGCCTTGAAATTCAACAACAAAGAATCACGGATAAGGCGGAAGTTTTTACGCCTGCTTGGATCTGCAACAAGCAAAACAATCTCGTTGATAATGCTTGGTTCTACAGAGAAAACGTTTTCAACACCGAAATTGACGACGGAAATTCTCATTCGTGGAAAGTTACGGAAGAAAAAATTTCATTTCCAGAAAACAAAACGTGGCAGGATTATGTTCTTGCTCTGCGAATGGAAATTTCTTGCGGTGAAGCACCTTATATTACAAGTCGTTACGATGCCGTAATTTGCAACGGCGTTATCCCCGTGAAAAAACGTATCGGAATTCTTGATAGAAAACTCCGCATCATAAACGAAAATACTCTAACCCAGCAAGAATGGTACATTTGGGCTTTCAACGCTCTACATTCTACTTACGGTTTTGAATATCAAGGCGACAACCTTTTGCTCGCACGCGAAGCCGTACTTTACACATTTTTAGAACATTACGAAGATAAATTCTCAGAAAAACCGTCCGTTAAAACCCTCGAAAACGCCTCATACATTATTTCGTGGAATTTTTGGCAAATGGACGGTATAAAATGCGTTGTGCCTTTGTCGTGCGAATGGGCTACAAAACCATCCGGAAATCTTTTCGGAGATTTTTCAATAACAGAATGTCCCGCTTGCAAAAAAGGCGAACAAAAAGGACACACCGGCATTAAATGCGAAGTGGTTGAATGGAAAAAAGTTACAATGCAAGAGCCTTCACGCATAGGCAGCAAAAAAAACATTTTTATCTATCCAAACCTTACCAAACCAAGTAAATCGAAAGAACCTATAAATTAACAAATCAATATGAAATATCAAGCAACATTCAAAAACAGCCTTATTTACATTTTTCGTATCAATGATGCGACTCACAAAGGCTGCGTTAAAATCGGCGAGGCAACAGCCCCCGACGGAGATATTTATAGCTTTTCGCCTAATTGCAAACCTCTTAACGATGCAGCAAAAAAACGCATTGATTCTTACACCAAAACGGCGGGCATAAAATACGAACTTCTTCATACTGAAATGTCCGCTTACAGCAAAGACGGCAAATTATTGAGTTTCAACGACAAAGCCGTTCACGATGTTCTTTTGCGGTCAAATATAAAAAAAGAAGATTTCGGCACTAACGCCGGCGAATGGTTTCACTGTGACCTTGAAACCGCGAAAAACGCAATTAAGGCAGTTAAAAACGGTCAAAAATGTCTTAATAAAAATCAGAAAAGCGAGAATCAATCGCCAATCACACTCCGCGACGAACAACTCCGCGCAATCGAACAGACAAAGCGTGTTTTCAAAAAAGGAAACAAAATCCTTTGGAACGCCAAAATGCGTATGGGCAAAACAGTTACGGCACTCGGCGTTGTCAAAGAAATGAAAATTCATAAAACCATTATCATCACTCACCGACCCGTTGTAAATCAAAATTGGTTTGAGGATTTTGACAAGATTTTTTACGAAAAAGGCACTAATTGGTGTTACGGTTCCAAAAATAAAGGTGAAGCAGAAATCAAAAAACTTGAACAATCAGGGAAACATTTTGTCTATTTTGCTTCAATTCAGGATTTGCGCGGCTCAAAACGTGTGGGCGGCAATTTCAACAAAAACGACGATATTTTTGACACCGACTGGGATTTACTCATTATTGACGAAGCCCACGAAGGCACACAAACTGAACTCGGAAAACGTGTCCGCGAAGAAATTATCAAAGAAAAAACAAAAGTCATCAACCTTTCAGGAACGCCGTTTAACCTCTTGGAAAGCAATGAGTTTAACGATGAAAATACTTTTACTTGGGACTACGTTATGGAACAGCAGGCAAAACAGCAATGGGCTGCTGACCATCCTGGCGATTACAACCCATACCAAGAACTTCCGAGGCTTCATATTTTGACTTTCAACCTCGGAAAACTTGCCGCAGATTTTCAAGACGAAGACAAAGCCTTTAACTTTACAGAATTTTTCAAAACCGATGATAAAGGCGAATTTGTTTACAAAGCCGACATTGCAAATTTTCTTGACATAATATCTTCTGACGACGGACAAACACTTTATCCTTTCAGCAGCGAAGAATACAGAGAATTTTTTCACCATACGTTCTGGATTGTTCCGGGCGTAAAAGAAGGATTGGCACTTGCGAAAATGCTCAGAGCGCATAGTGTTTTCCATGCGTACGAGGTTGTGAACGTTTGCGGCAAAGAAGACGAAGAGACCAAAGGCGAACCGTTGGAAGATGTTCATAACAAAATTACCGACCACCCAGAAAACACTTATACGATAACGCTTTCGTGCGGAAAACTCACAACGGGCGTTACCGTAAAAGAGTGGACGGCGGTGCTTTATCTTGCCGGAAGCAAAAACACATCGCCGTCATCGTATATGCAAACGATTTTCAGAGTTCAAAGTCCGGGAAACATCGGCGGGAAAATAAAAACGGATTGTTATGTGTTTGACTTTGCACCCGACCGCACGTTGAAAATGGTGGCAGCCACTGCCAAAATTTCGGCTAAGGCTGGCGAAACCGACCACGACGACCGTCAGATACTCGGCAACTTCTTGAATTTTTGTCCGATTATCTCGTATGATGGTACGCAGATGAAGCCTTACAACGTTGACCAAATGATGCAACAACTCAAAAGGATTTATGTTGATAAAGTGGTTAATACGGGTTTTGACGACGGACATCTTTACAGCAAAAAACTCTACAATCTAAGTAACATCGAACTTGAAAATTTTGCAAATCTCAGAGATATTATAGGTCAAACCAAAGCCAATCCAAAAGCAAAAGATATTGACATTAATAAAGAGGGCTTTGACAAAGAAGACCTTGAAAAAGCAAAGCAAAAAGCGAAAAAGGAAGGCAAAAAACTTACGAAAGAACAGTTAGAAGCCTTGGCGGAACAATTAAAAAAACGCCGTCAAAGAGATACGGCAGTTTCTATTCTTCGCGGGATAAGTATCCGTATGCCGCTTTTGCTTTTTGGAGCAAAACTTGACAACGAGGACGAAAACATCACCTTAGACCGTTTTGTTGAACTTGTGGACGATAATTCTTGGGCGGAATTTATGCCGCTCGGCGTTACGAAAGACCGTTTTGCGCTTTATAAAAAATATTACGACGAAGATATTTTTTCAGCAGCCGGAAAACAAATCCGACAACTTGCCCTTGCTGCCGACAAAATGCCTGTTTTGGAAAGGATTCAACACATTGCGCAGATTTTTGATTCGTTTCGCAATCCTGACAAAGAAACCGTGCTTACGCCTTGGCGTGTGGTTAATATGCACCTTAGCGACACGTTAGGCGGATTCAATTTTTTAGAAAACCGTTTTGTTGATAGAGGATTGGTAACGCAGCGGTTGTTTGAAAACAACAACGTCAAAATTTTGGAAATAAATTCAAAATCAGGACTTTATCCTTTGTATATGGCGTATAGTGTTTTTCTTTACCGTAAGAGGGTGGCACAAAATATGAAACGGTCGCTGTTTAAAAAACTTACGATAGAAGAAGAACAAACTCTTTGGCGTGATGTTTTGGCAGAAAACATTTTTGTAATTTGTAAGACAGAAATGGCACGGTCGATAACACAACGCACCTTAGCGGGATTTACGGGTGCAAAAATCAACACTCATGTTTATGACAATCTTTTGGAACAAATAACCAAAAACAAACAAGAATTTATAAACACGCTGCTTTCAGGCAGCATTTTTCCAAAAATCAAGAATAATATGAAATTTGACGCAATAGTAGGAAATCCACCGTATCAAATAATGGGAGGAAGTGGAGGAAATAATGATGCACCGATTTATCAACATTTTGCAACATTATCAATGGATTTGACAGGTAAATACTCATCGTTGATTATGCCATCTCGATGGTTTGCCGCTGGTAGAGAAAACTTATTAGGAGAATTCCGCAAACGAATGCTCTCTTGCGGTAGAATAAAGGTTCTTATTGCATACGCAGATGGCTCTGACTTATTTACAAATGTTGAAATAAAAGGTGGAATATGTTACTATCTTGATGATGCACAATATAACGGCACTTGTCAATACACATTAGTTCGGGGAAAGGAAATCCAAAAGGTGGATACTAATTTGAATGATTTTGACATATTGATTAGAGAACCTAAATTGATTAGCATTATTAAAAAGGTAAAATCAAAAACAGAAAACGGCACTGTTGATAGTATTATGTCATCCGATACACCCTTTGGCATACCTTCAAATCCTCGTGATAGTAGCAAAACACCATTCAAAGTGTATGAAAAAGAGTCAAAAGAACACGATGTTTTGTTGTATCATATTGAAAATCAAAAACGTAAAATTGAATACGTTGCATTAAAAGACATCAAGAAAAATGCAAAAGATGTAAAAAAATACAAGGTGTTCATAACGATTGCAGGTGGTTCTGGTAACGATGATAAGGTATTAGGCGTACCTGAGTATGCGCCGAGTTATTCTGTTTGTTCACAATCATACATTTATGCTGCATTTGATAGCGCAAAAGAGGCTCAGAATTATCGTAAATATGTTACAACTCGTTTTTTTAGAGTTTTAGTTTCTGCTATCAAAATTACCCAATCTGCCCCAAGCAGAGTTTATCGTTTTGTCCCTCTTCAAGATTTTACTTCAAACAGCGACATTGATTGGACAAAAACGGTTTCAGAAATTGACCAACAGTTGTACAAAAAATACGGTTTAAGCGAAGAAGAAATTTCGTTTATTGAATC
>JAEEXW010000220.1 GCA_016287995.1 Bacteroidales bacterium | reverse complement strand
CACAACGGACGTTGATGACATTTTGTCATATTCAGAAAAATCCATTTTTGATTTGGCTAACGGGAATATAAAAACGCAAACCAAATCTATGGGCGAGGTTTTGAAAGAATCTCTGAAACAGATTGAAGATGCGGGCAAACGCGAAGACGGACTTTCTGGCGGGCCTTCGGGGTTTACGGCTTTGGACAAGATAACGCAAGGCTGGCAAAATTCTGATATGGTGGTGGTTGCGGCACGTCCGGCGATGGGAAAAACGGCTTTTATTCTGTCAATGGCGCGTAATATGACGGTAAACTTTAAAATTCCCGTTTTGATTTTTTCGTTGGAAATGTCGGCGGTTCAGTTAGTTAACCGTTTGATAGTCAGCGAATCGCAACTTTCGTCAGAAAAAATCCGCACCGGCAAACTCGAAGACCACGAATGGATGCAACTTGATGCGAAAATAAAAAACCTTCAAGACGCACCTTTATATATAGACGATACTGCGGCGATTTCGCTGTTTGAACTGCGTTCAAAATGTATCCGTCTGAAAATGCAGCACAATATCGGCATGGTGATGATTGACTATTTGCAGTTGATGTCAGGACCGCCGGAGGTAAGGGGCAACCGTGAGCAGGAGGTTTCAACTATTTCTCGTGGTATCAAGCAGTTAGCAAAAGAACTTAACGTGCCGATAATCGCCTTGTCGCAGTTAAGCCGTAGTACGGTTTCGCGTGGTGGCGATATGCGACCGCAACTAAACGACCTCCGTGATTCGGGAGCAATTGAGCAAGACGCGGATATTGTTTGTTTTATTCACCGTCCTGAATATTATGGTATTCAGCAAGATGCGGAGGGTAATTCAACAATGGGTTTAGGTCAGGTAATAATTGCAAAACACAGAAACGGCGCAACGTGTGATGTTAATTTGAGATTTAGAGCCGAGTTTGCGCGTTTTGAGGAATGGGATTCAATGGGACTTTCTGACGGTATTCCGTCTTTGGACGAGTCTGGAAATATGACTATCGGTTCGTCAATGAACAATAATGACGGTTTCAGTGCGTTAGGCGGAGGTTTGCAAGCCCCGCCCCCCGTTATTACGGAAGAAGCACCGTTTTAAGAAGGAAAAAATAAGAAAGGACGGAAAAATCCGTCCTTTTTTACATTTGAGTCAAACAATACTGCTATTTACCTTTTTTCTCTTTTAAATCATCCGTCTGAACATTCGTCTGCTCTTTCTGTTGATAAGCAGCGATGTGTTTGTGATGTTTTTCAGTGTGTTGTTTAGGTTTAAGCACTTTTCCGATTTTTCCCATGATTTTAATCTCCTATAATTTTTAAAAGTTAAACATTTAAATTTATTTTTCGGAGTAGGGTTCGGTAATTATTGCCGGACTGCTCTGTTTGTTAAAGATTATTCCAAATAGCGTGCCAAAGGCTTTTAACGGACATTTTGGCGTATTTTTCTGTCAAAGTTGCAGACTGACATTTTGGCATTACGAAATATATTTTTAAAAATTACAAAATTGTTTTATTTTTGCAAGTTGTATAAAAACACAATTAGATATGTACAAAGTATTGTTAACCATATTGTTATTTATGATTTGGAATATTGGATTTGCGATGAAAATCCTTATTCCGATGGACGAGACGCAGACTAATCATTTGAAGGCTTACGGTATTGCATACGCGGTCTTGGAAAGGGGAGGTACTGCCGAGTGGCTTTTGAATTATCGTGGTGGAAGTTTTTTGACGGATTTCTCGCAAGACATTGCTAATATGTGCAGAATTAGAAACGTCCGTTTTGAACAGATTGCTGATGCAGCAGCCGATAATATTCTTTCGGAAATTTCGCGTAACGATGTCAATATGGAGCAGATAAAATTGGAGAAAGCCCCGAAAATTGCGGTTTATGCGCCAAAAACTTACAAACCTTGGGACGATGCCGTAATGCTTGTTTTAACATACGCCGAAATTCCCTATACGGTGGTTTACGATGAAGAAATTTTGACGGGTGAACTTTCAAAGTATGATTGGTTACATGTTCACCATGAGGACTTTACGGGACAGTTTGGCAAGTTTTACGCTATGTACAAAAACGCGCCTTGGTACAAAAATCAAGTTGTGGAGTTCAACGCTTTGGCTCAAAAAATGGGCTATTCAAAAGTTTCAGAGTTGAAACTTGCCGTTGCAAAAACAATGAAAGCCTTTGTCGGCAACGGTGGATTTATGTTTGCGATGTGTTCGGCTACTGACAGTTTTGATATTGCGCTTGCGGCAGAAGGAGTTGACATTTGTCAGCCGATGTTTGACGGCGACGGCATAGACCCCGATTGTCAGAAAAAGTTAGACTTTTCTAAAACGTTTGCTTTTAGGGATTTCACGCTTGAACTTAATCCAAATGTCTACGAATATTCCGATATTGACGCAACGAGAACGCGGCATGTCAGTCAGGATAATGACATTTTTACTTTGTTTGACTTTTCGGCAAAATGGGATCCCGTGCCGACGATGCTTTGTCAAAATCATGTTTCAGTGATTGACGGTTTTATGGGACAGACAACGGCATATAACAAAAAAGTGTTGAAATCTTCTGTTTTGATTATGGGCGAAAACAAAGCCGCAAACGAGGCCCGTTATATTCACGGCGAATACGAAAAAGGCACTTGGACGTGGTACGCAGGACACGACCCAGAGGATTATACTCACTATGTCGGTGACGAACCAACAAATCTTGACCTTCACCCAAACTCACCGGGTTTTCGTCTGATTCTAAACAACGTACTTTTTCCCGCAGCAAAGAAAAAGAAGATGAAGACATAAAATTATCATCTTTTTAGACAAGAAAACTACATACTTGTAATGTTGTTCCTTTTGAAAAAATTTCGGAAAGTTGCTCTAAGTCTTTAAAAATCACTTCGTGCAATATTTTGTTTTTTAAATACACAAACCGTCCGTTTTTTTCAATAGTGTCTAAATGAGTAAGAAAAATCTTAAAGTTAACATTTTTGTACTTTTTCAATTCATGGCGATTGAACGCCTCATTTAAAAGGTCGAAATCAAATGCTCCTCTCTTGAAATCGCCTTGAAAATCATTGTAGACATTGCTTTCGCTTTCGTCGTTAAGATTGTAGTTTTCTACTTGTTGCGGAGTGTAGCCGTTGCCATGTCGCGTTAGATATGTGCGCATTACAAGATAAACGTCTGCATTTTTCAACTCATTTTCCTTGAAAGTTTGAAGCCCCGTATTCGTAGCCGTTACAAATGGTTGAAAACCCAAATCTGCATCAAGTAATAGTCCTTGTGTACCTTCATAAACGATTGTGTCAAAGTCATTTATCGTTAAAGAAGAATTTAGATTTTTCACCTCTTGAAACGCTGACAGAAACAATTCGTCAAACTCTTTGCAATGTGTTGTATTGTAATATTTTATGGCAGAATCGAGTATTTCTTGCGGATTGTCGTTAAGGGTAAAACATTTTTCTTTTTCGGAGCGAACCAACGCCGCATAAACGCCTTTTCCGCATGTTCCGTTGTTTAAAGTTTTCTTGTCTTGACGACAAAATTCTACATCGTATGGCGTTATGATTTTGGCAGCAGAAACGTTGAATTTTGGCGTTATACCTTTGGTTTTCAAAATGTTATATTCGTTGATAATGCAAATAGGGTCGATGAGTGCAGTATTTTTATAAAGTGTTGGCACATTAAGAAGCGTCCCCGAACCAAACGACGAAAAAATATGTCTAATTCCGTTGTAATCAACGGTATGTGCTGCTTGTGGTCCGCCGCAAAAACGGACAACCAAAGGGCGTTTCCCTTCGTCAAGAGCCTTTTTGCATAGCGAATGAACACAAACGCCTTTGCCTTCGTCGCCAAATAATGCTCCAAGAATAATTTTATTGTCTTTCAATTCGTGTACTTTCATAATACCTTTTTCTTACACGAAACTTTCGTAACACTTTAATACTTCTACAACTTTTTCCAAATAAAGTTTGTCGGTATCGTCGAAAGTTGCAAGGCAGTCGCTGTCGATGTCGAGCACGGCGGTAATTTTTCCCGTTGCAGAAAACACCGGTACTACAATTTCAGATTTTGAAAGCGAACTGCACGCTATATGTCCCGGAAACTGTTCAACGTCTTCTACTACAATCGTTTCGCCTTTCTGCCATGAGGTTCCGCATACGCCTTTGCCTTTTGGAATTTTTATGCACGCAGCATCGCCTTGAAACGGTCCTAACAACAAATTGTCGCCGTCAACAACATAAAAACCTGTCCAAAAACATCCTAAATTACGGTGCAAAACTGCCGCAATATTTGCTAACGAACTTATTCCGTATTCTACACCGCTCACAAGTGATTCTATTTGAGGCAAAACGGTTTCATAAACCGATATTTTTTCTGATTTGGTCATATTTCTTTTGCTGTTTAAAACTAATTCAAATGCAATATCGCCGCGTTCAAACGGGAATTTTTCTTTGTCAACAGGCACTTCCGTGAATCCAAACTTTTTGTAAATATGCAGAGCCTGAGAGAGTTTCTTATTTGAAACGATGATAATTTTGTCGGCATTTTTCTGTTTTGCATATTCAACGCACGCCTTGAAACATGCCGACCCTGCACCAGTACCTGTCGACATACCTTTGGCGGCAAATTTTAAGATTTCCCACTCGTTGTTTTCGCACGGACGAATCATGCAACAAGCGAGAACGTTTTTATTGTCGTCTAACGCAAAAAATATTTGCGAACCTTTTTCAATGGCTTGTTCGATTAAAGAAAACTCTTCAATATCAGCAGGTTCTATTTTAAACATTGCAGATATCCACGCTTTGTTGAGCTCCACAAAGACGTTTTTTAGTTCTGGGCTAAAAGGTACTATTTCCATTTTTTTTGTTGTTGTTTTAACCGCGCAAAAGTATAAAAAAGACGGGAAAGGCACTATATTTTTATGTTGTAATTTTTTCAAAAGCAAAAAAAAATTTAATTTCTTAATTCTTTGAAAAAAAATTTTTTTTATCCGAGAATTATGGTTACTTTTGCACATTTTAAAATCCGAAAATGTCAGGCAGACGAAACGACTATATTGTCGAATATAAAGGACTACAAAGCGGAACGTATGAAATTGATTATCAATTAGATAAAAATTTCTTCTCGCTTTTTGATGAGCCGGAATTTCAAGACGGAAAGTTAAACGCCAAGATTAAAATGTCGGTGTTTTCTTACGGTTTGGAGTTCGTTTTTGACATTTTAGGCACTGTAAAAGCCGAGTGCGATAGATGTTTGGAACTCTTTGACTTGCCTATTAACGCACATTATGATATGAAAGTCAGATTTTCAGACAAGACAACCGACCCCGAAGAGGCTGACGAAGAAATCACGCTTTCGACGGAAGAACACGAAATAGATTTGAAGCAGCATATTTACGAGTTCGTGGTTTTGAGCGCGCCGTCAAGACGGGTTCACCCAAAGGACGGCTGCAATCCCGAAATTTTGAAGGCTATTTCGGGCGGAGATGAGGAGGAAG
>JAEEXW010000219.1 GCA_016287995.1 Bacteroidales bacterium | reverse complement strand
AAGTAACCGTTGCAGAAAAAGAGATTCCCAAACCGGTAAAAGAAGCGTATGCATTACTTTCAAAAGGCACTCTTACATTTTATTACGGTGAAAACAAACCCGAAGGAGCATTGCCAATCAGAAACGAGGAAGACGACAGCAATTGGAAGAGTTCTACATACGTTACAATTAGCAAAGTAGTATTCGACAAATCATTTAAGGATTATAAACCATACAAAACATCATATTGGTTTCAGGGATTTGAAAAACTCACCGAACTTTCAGGAATGGAGAATCTTAACACCGAGGATTTGGAATATATGAACTCAATGTTCCAATTCTGCGACAACCTCAAATCCGTAGACCTTTCGGGCTTCAATACTGCCAAGGTAACAGATATGACCCGTGTTTTCTGGGGTTGCGAGAATCTCGAATCAGTTTTTGTAGGCGAAGGCTGGACAACCTCTGCCGTAAAAAAATCCTCAGGTATGTTCCAAGATTGTTTCAAACTTTACGGCGGCAAAGGTACTGCATACAATCAAGATAAAACCGATGCTTCATACGCTATAATTGACGGCGGCAAAGGCACTTCCGGCTACTTTACCAAATCCGGCGAACCGGCATTCAAAAAAACTATTGTGTCAATATCTGTTAGCACTTCACCAAAAACAGAATACATAGAAGGCGATGACTTTTCGGCGGAAAACGGTGTTCTCACATTGAATTACAACACCGGCGAGAAAGAAACGGTTGATTTGTCAAAAGCCACAATCACCGGCTATGACAAGACCAAAGTCGGCGAACAAACCTTGAAAATCACTTACCAAAACTTTGAAACCGAATTAAAAGTTTCGGTGAAGGCAAAGCCTCAGAACAATAATGATGATAACAATATACCGACTCCTATTAACGAGATTTCTGATTACAAAAATGTGAAAGTATGGTCGTACAATTCAGTTATCTTCATAGAATCTGTTTTTGACTGTCAATACAAAATAATTGACCTCAACGGCAGAATAATAAAAACATCAACCACGAAATCTACCCACGAAGAAATCAATAATCTTAAATCAGGCATCTATATCGTACTGATTAACAATAAATCTTATAAGGTAGCAATCCGATAATAAAAAAAATCCGGCTTGAAAATCAAGCCGGATTTTTTTATTTACTTTTTTGCTTTCAACTCTTCCAAAAGTTTCTTTTGTTTTTCTCTTTCAGAATCAAGTTGTTTAACGTTTTTGTCAGCAGCGTCAAGTTGTTTTTGAACTTTCTCTTTTGCGCTGACACTTTTTTTGTAATCGTTTTCTGCTTTTTTAAGTACTTTTTCCTGAGCGGCTATTTGAGCAAGCAGAGCCACTGCCTCGATGTCCTTAGAAAAACTCTCGACAAAAAGTTTTGCGAGATTAGCTGTTTCGGGGTCGTTGGCTGATGATACGAAATTGTCATAACCTTTTGAAACAAAACACGTTACAGTAGATGAAGCGCCAGAGCCTTCTACTTTGATATACAAATCGCACATCTGAGCACAGATTGACGCATTGTTCACCTGCTCATATTTTGTAACGTTTTTAGCGTATCCTTTACCTTTAAGACCTTCTTTTGACATACGGTTTTTAACAGCCGTATTAACATCTTTTGCGCTTGCTTTGTAAGTTACGCAATATCCGGGTCTCGTATTTGTTTTGTCAAACGGAACTACTTTTTCTACTGCTGTATTTTGAGCGGAAACAAACATGCTCAAACCCAATGCACAAATCAGTGAAAGAATTACCTTTTTCATTTTTAACTTTTCTATTTTTTTTAAGCCAAACCTTGTTCGCGCATATATTTTTCGATAGCGGCATCCATACCTGAACCGTCGGTAATCATCTGCTCGCCGTTTTCGTTTTCCATTAATTTGAGTTTCAGAGCGTTGGCAGTGATAGGACCGAATGCGCCATCAGCCTCCACGCCTACATAACTTTGAAGAGCTTTTATGGTCTTAGGACCAAGTTTGCCGTCCTCAGAAAGTCCTGCATTGCTTTCAGTATTAAGAAACTCTTGAAGTTTTTTGATGGTATTTGTACCAATCATACCATCGGCTTTTGTGCCGATTTTGGTTTGGAGAGCCTTAATGGTATTGCTGTCCAAATTGAAAATAGAATTGATTTCTTCTGCCATTTTAATTTTAAGTTTTTAATTGTTAAAATAATATTACATTTTTACGAGCGTAAAAATACAACTTTTTTTTTAAAGCAAATATTTTTTTGTATTTTTTTTCAAAAAAAATATAAAACGCCTTGCCGCTATTTCCGCAATTAGACAAAATTCATTACTATAATTATTTTATTAAACTTTTATTAAACATATCTTTATAGTGAATTTTGATTTAGTTTGGTTGATATGTAAAAAAAAATGCCAATGTTAAGTTTTACATTTATTTAGCGTTAATGACAAAAAAGTTAAAAAAATATTTGTTAAATCAAAATTAAAGACATAATTTTGCGGCATGAAAAATTAATTTTTCAGTTACTATAATTTAATCTAAATTTTATATTTTAAACACAATGAAAAAAGTTCTATTTGCGTCATTGTTGGCGTTATCCTCGTTGGGGATAAATTCTTGTACCGACAATGAACTCGAAAAGCAGGTGGCGATGAATGCCAAGAGCCTGTCCTTTTCTGCTGATTTTCCTGAAGAGGGAAATAGTTCCCTATCCAAGGCGTATGTTTCAGCCTCAGCCTCCAACAACACAGCCGTTGACAAAATCGTAGTTTACGGAAATTACAGCCGTTGGAGACCTTTTGTCCTAAACCTTAACAACGGTGTTTATACCGGCACGGGCGACGATGATGTTGTCTACAATTCAAGTTCTTTTGTGGGACTTTGGCCGGACGGTTACCGTCAGGACGACGGAAATTTTAAGATGACGTTTCCGAGCCGTCAAGCAGCCGTGGCTAATTGGTACGGAAGCAGCGCAAACCTTATGATTGCGCAATGCAATGCTAACAACAAAAAGTTTGATTTTCAGAAAGTTTATTCTTGCATCAGACTTTATGTGTACGAAAACTTCGACGAAATCACCATCAAGGCTTATAACGGCGACACATACCTCTCAGGTGATGTTTTGGTAAATCCCTCAACCGGTGCTGTCGTATCACATTTAAGTCCGAGCGGTTCTGAACGCAAAGTTACTCTTACAGGCCCTATCACTCCGGGCACTTATAACGTTGCCGTTGCTCCGGGTTGGGTTTGGAATATCCAAATCTTCGCTACCAAAAACGGCAAAACCACTAAGGGTGAAGACCAAAAAACCACTATTCTTGAACAAGGCAAGCATGTTGCATACGAAGTTGGCAACAAACAAAACAGCAATAATAACAACAATAGTTCAACCGCTCCTCAGACAGGCTGGCATGTCAGCGGCAAATACCTTGTAAACGGCAACAATCAAATTTGCAACATGTATGGTTTTGCTCAGACTTACAGTCCGTGGTTCAACGAGCGCGGCACAAAATGGACTAACTACAATGTTGCAGGCTGTCTTTCTTACAACAAAGGTATCATCGACAGAATCATGAACGCCGGTTGGAAAATGACTTGGATGCGTCTCCACATGGACAACTATTGGAGCAACGACCCGAACAAAGCCAACGCATGGAAATCCAACGGTATGCAGTCAAGATACGGCGACATGGGTGAAAGATACCTTTATGCTTTTGATTTTGAACGCTTTAAGAAATACTTCAACGAAGTGTTTATGCCGATGGCAGAATATGCACAGAGCAAAGGACTTGCAGTTATCATGCGTCCTCCGGGAGTATGTCCTGCAATCATCTCTACGTCATCACATTACAAAGAGTATGCTAACAAATACATCTCTACGCCCGGCGGCAGTCTTACCATTTATGCGGAAGATTATCAGGCATATCTTATAAAAGTATGGTCATGGGTTGCTCAACAGCCCGGTGTTAAAAACAATCCGAACATTCAGTTTGAACTGGCTAACGAGCCGGTTTACATCTGGTCTCCGTCTACGAAAAACTACGGTCCGCGTTGGGAAAACGGCAGATACATCTATGCTGACGACATGTACAAAGAGCAGACCGCTATTTTCCAAAGTGTTGTTAATGCTATCCGCAATCAGGGTTGCAGCAACGTAATTTGGGTTCCGGGTTGTGCATATCAAGGCGATTACAAAGGTTATGTAAAATATCCTATCCAAGGTGAAAATATCGGTTTTGCAGTTCACTGTTATCCGGGTTGGTTTGGTTCGGCAGGTATCAACGGCGACGGCGGTGTCGGCAACGGCACATATCAGCAGTTCTACAACGAATGGGACGAAAAAGTCGGCTGTATTGCAAGAACAAACCCGATTATCGTAACCGAAATGGACTGGGCTCGTCAGCAGTTTGCACGCGACGGCTACATCGGCACATGGGGTACAGGTTACACCGGAACGGCAGGCGGTTCGGGCTTTGGCGCAAACTTCAAGAAAATTGCTGATTCGTATGGCAACGTAAGTTTCTTGACGTTTGTATGGCCTCACATTTTGGCACAATTCAATCCTAATCATCGTGAAGACGGCGGTGCTGACGGCACAGGTCTTTATGACAAGGAATCAGGTGTTTATCCGGTATATCAATGGTTTAAACAATATGCTAACGAGTATCCGAAAAGATAAATAAATTGCAACATTTAAGACTGTCTAAAAAGTGGATTAAAACGCAAACACCTTGTCTGCAAATAATTTAATCCAACTTTTTAGACAGTTTTTTTTAATTCTCCCAAATCCTTTCTAATTTTCTAACCTTGGCATCATAATTTGCACCGCTAACAGAAAGAGTGTTGTAGATTGTTTCCGGGAAAACGAGGTTGGTCATCGACATCGAACCTTCGCCGCTGAATAATTCAACGGAAGACTGGTCAACATAAAAATCAAGTGTAACCTTTTCTCCCTCAACATTCAAGGGGGCTGACATCGACGGCACTGAAAACATTCCGTTGAAATCACTTTTGCCCGTTGCGGATGTTCTGCGAGCGGTTAATGTGCGCGTGTTGGAATTGATGTCAACAACGTATTTTTCGCCTTTTTGATTGGACAATGTTACAGTGGAATTTTTGTCCAAATCGATGGTCAAACGCAACTGATATGCGCTACCGGCGTCAAATTCGCCGTCAACATTTGTCCACTCTCCGGCGATGTTTTCTATTTCGCCGACAACCGAATTTTTGAGCAACGGTTTGCCGTCGTATTCCGAAAGCGAAAGTTCTCTTGGCAAGGTCATTGCCGAACGCCACGGATTGCAAGGCACTGCGCCTGCATATTGCCAATTGTTCATCCAACCGATTAAGATTTTTCTATCGTCTGTATTTGAGTAAGTTACGCCAGCATAATTATCCATTCCGTAATCAAGCCAAAGCGGATAATCGAGGTTGTCGGCAGTGAAATTTGTACCATCAAAATTACCTACAAAATACATCGTTCCCGACCCAAGAACAGGGCCTCCGGGGTTGACACTTACTATCAACACCCACTTTTTGCCGCCTT